>JAFDCR010000001.1 GCA_019312685.1 Deltaproteobacteria bacterium
ACCCTGGATGGTTGTGTCAGTTACCTGATGCCCCAACTCAAAGATGTTTGAAACTCAGCAATGATTCTTATAATATCAGGCAGGGTCATTTCTGGCCCTGCTTTTTCTTGTTTCTCAAGTGTCAATGTTTGCTTTTATCAACCTAAACTGAACTGTCTGGCAGCATAATCAAGATTGCCAGTCCACACCTTCACTCGACATCTGCCGAAAAATAGTTTCTATTTTGGCAAGTAACTATGTTGTAAGTGAACCCTCCGGTTTGAAGTGATACCTTTGAAGTAAAAAAGGATCATTGACAAGGAGGAGTTATGAAAAGAATCAGACAGAAGTTGTTACCAGGAGAGAGAATTTTTGTCGGGATAGATCTCCACAACAACAAATGGCATGTCACTGTCAGAACTGCGGAGTTGGAGTTATTCAGTGGCAGTATTCCAGGAAGTTGGAATGCACTTAAACGAATATTAGATAGACACAAAGGCCATAGGATTGGAACCGTCTATGAAGCCGGTTATTTCGGTTTTTGGCTGTATGATAAGCTAATCGAATACGGAGCAGAGTGCATAGTTACCCCGCCCAGCTTGATTCCGCAGGAGTATGGGAATAAGGTTAAGACGGACCGGCGTGATAGCCGCAAGCTAGCCCATTTCCTGGCCAAGGGCATGCTAAAGCGAGTCTGGGTGCCGACAGAGAAAGAGAGGTATCATCGTCAGGTAATTCGTCGCCGCCGTCAGCTCATTAGAGATCGCACCAGAACCCAGAGCCGCATCAAGGCGGAACTTCGCTTACACGGATTAAATATATCGTCACCGTACGGTAAATGGACCAAGATATATTTGGAAAATCTGGACCGCATACGATTTAATAATCGATGGATGCAAGAAAGTTTCAAGTGTTTGCTTGAGCAGTATCATTTCTTAGACGAGCAGATAAACAAGCAGACCGAGTTGTTACGGAAATTATCCGAGACAAAACTCTACAAAGAACGAGTCGAGATTCTAATGACCATTCCTGGCATAGGAATGATTGCAGCGATGGAGTTGCTATTAGAACTCCAGGACATAAAACGATTCCAGCGAGCAGATCAGTTGGCAGCCTATGTGGGCTTAACACCGTCTCAATATACCAGTGCTGATAAAGTCAGGATGGGCCGCATTACCTGCGTTGGCAAAAATTCCCTACGTGCGATGCTGATTCAGGCTTCCTGGTCCCTGATCCGAAAGGATGGGGTTATGAGGGAAAAATATGACAGATTGAAATCAAGATCAGGAGGGAAACGGGCTATTGTTGCCGTTGCCCGAACGTTACTGATCAGAATGAGAAGATTGTTGCTGGATAATAATCCTTATGTGGTAGGATTGATTGGTACGATTTAGAAGATAAAACCAATATTTCCGGGAATAGAAGCACGGCGTCAATATGTGTGTAAGTGCCTTGTAGGTGACTACGATGGCAAGTTTGTCGGCTTCACTTTTATGAACTTCTCGGATAATTACATGCGGATTCGCACAAAGCGAATACCACGGATAGGAGATTGGTTGAGTTCAAATTCGTATCGCTTTACAATCTGGGGTTGATCTTACACATAGGAGATATGTACATTCTTCTGGAGCCTCCCCTAGCTACCACATTGTGGCACAATCATCTTGACATATATGAAATCCATTTATAAAATTGATAATAATAATCAATATTGCTTTTTGTCAATTTTAAGGAGTTTTATTATGGATTCCTTTTCCGGATATAGATGCTGGGAAATTATGAATTGTGACAATTTAGATTGTCCTGCTAGGCATGAACCCAAAAAACCATGTTGGGAAATTGCCAAAAGGGTTGGCTCATTTCATAAAGTCTCAAAGAATTGTAGTGACTGTTTAGTATATTTACTTAAAACAGATGCATCTTTTTTAAACATGAAAAAATTGAAAAAACTTATAATTCAGAAAGATATCTTTAAAAATTTTGAAACACCTCATCAGAGCTGTATTTTATAAGAGAGGGTGTAAAAGATCCTAAGTAAACCGCACATTGCCAGTTGAAATAATAACTGGTAATAAACATTCCAGAACTCAACATTATGGCAAGAACTGAACCGCTACGCGGAATAGTACCAGATCATCCCGCCGCAGATAATCATATAAGCCATAATAATACTCTCCTGCATTAGGGTCCTTGATCCATTAGACTATCTTTTTGAGGCAAGGGTTTTCTTATTACTCATTTGCAACAAGGAGGTATCATTATGGCCAGTGAAATCAGGACCCGGTTTATCAACTACATGACGCTGCAGGGATTTTCGCCGCACACAAAGAAGAGCTATCTGGATGGTGTCACAGGTTTAGCCAGATTCCACAACAAGTCACCGGAGACCCTGACAAACGAAGAGGTGCAGGAGTATTTCCGCTATCTTCTGGAAGAGCGCAAGGTGGCTGTCGGCACCTGTAATGCCTACCGTTCAGGCATTGTCTGCTTTTACCGTAACATGTGCCGCTGGGATGAGACCCGTTTTCCCCTGCCGCCCCGTCATCAGCAGAAAAAACTTCCGGTTATTTTCAGCGAGGAGGAAGTAAAGCGATTACTCTCAGCGGTGGTCAACCTCAAGCACCGGGTAATGCTGAAGACGGCCTACAGTGCGGGTCTTCGGGTCAGTGAACTGGTGCGCCTGCAGGCAAAGCACATTGAAAGCGACCCCTCAAGGATGCTGATCAGGGTTGAGCAGGGCAAGGGCAAAAAGGACCGCTACACCACCCTTTCCAGGGACCTGCTTGGGGAACTGCGGGTTTATTGGTGCAAGTATCGTCCTGTCAAGTGGCTCTTTCCGGGTCAGAAGCCCGGCACGCATATAACCGAAGCAGGCGCCCAGCGGGCATATTACCTCGCCAAAAAAAAATGCCGGTCTCATTAAGGGCCATGGCATCCATACACTGCGCCACAGCTTTGCCACCCACCTGCTGTACCAGGGCACCGATCTTTATACCATCAAGCGTCTCCTCGGACATTCTTCCATAAGAACAACCTTACGCTATCTCCATCTCATTCCGGAACGGTATACCGAGCTGATAAGTCCTCTTGATGCGTTGGGCCAGAGAAAAGGGAGGGTGGAGTGATGAAAACAACACGGAATAAGCAAAAAGAAGTTGCCGACATCTTCCGTCTCTACGGTGAAAATTACCGACAGAACAATCCGCTATCCTATGAACAGCTTAAAGTCATGCGCCATATTGAACAATGCAGGACCGCAGCTTTCGGCGGCCATGTGGAACGATGCAATGTCTGCAGTTTCGAGCGCATCGCCTATAACTCCTGCCGGAACCGGCATTGTCCCAAGTGCCAGGCCATGGCTAAAGAGCAATGGCTCAACGACCGCAAGGCGGAGCTTTTGCCCTGCGGATACTTTCACCTGGTCTTCACGCTACCCCATGCTCTCAACCCCATTATCCTGAGCAACAGAAAACAGACCATGGCGTTACTGTTCAGTGCGGTCAATGAAACGCTGCAGGCTTTTGCCGGGGACCCCCAATGGCGCCTTGAGGGTCAACTCGGCTTCATTGGAGTGCTGCACACCTGGAGCCAGACCCTGATCGACCACTTTCATCTGCACTGCCTGATTCCCGGCGGGGTTCTTGCCGGAAACAGATGGCTGCCGGCAAGAGACTCTTTCCTGTTTAAGGTTGAATCGCTCGCCAAAGAGTTTAAAAAACGGTACTTGAAAAAACTGACAAATGTTTACCGTAAAGATAAGATCAATGTACCGGAAAATCCTCCCATAGACGATATGCTTCGTTCACTGGCAGAACGCCAATGGATAGTCTATGCAAAACGGCCCTTTGCCGGTCCCCAGCAGGTGCTTGAGTATCTTGGCCGCTATACGCACCGGGTAGCCATCTCCAACCACCGCATACTCTCCGTTGCAGACGGCAAGGTTGCGTTTACCTATCGAGACCCGGAAAGAAAGACTGTCCGGGTAATGACACTGGCTGCAGAAGAGTTTATCAGACGCTTTCTGCTCCATGTCCTACCTAAAAGCTTCATGAAGATCCGTTACTTCGGGTTCCTGGCGCATAGAAACAAAAAACAGGCTATCCCGCTTCTGAGAAAACTGATTAACCCGAAGGCAAAACTGCCGGAGAAAATAAAGGAAACCGTTGCACAGATGATGCTCCGGCTGACCGGCATAGAACTCACCTTGTGTCCAGAGTGCAGGAAAGGCAGGATGCTGAAAATCAGAGACCTGCCAAAACCATATCGCGATACATCATAACAACCGGTTCTGTTTTACATGACTGTGGGAGAAAGAGGCTTTCGGGGCCTAACAGGAGAGGTGTATGCTCATAGCGTGTCTTTATACGTAAACAAACAAAAGTACCTTGAAATTATGCCTATATATTACAGGAAATTGTTTCGGCAGCTTTGCTTAAACAAGAAAGGCAGATGAATGCGCCCAGGAACCAGCTCATTTTATGTTGTCATCACCACCCGATACCTGCTATTAAATACCCATAAGCCACCACTGAAAAATAACCACCGGAGGAGCTGGTTCAGTTCTTAATTTAATCAGTTATTGCATATGGTTGTGCCTTGCGGGCCTACCCC
>JAFDCR010000002.1 GCA_019312685.1 Deltaproteobacteria bacterium
CGTCTGCTGCCGCTGGCTGAAGAGGCGGTCCGTATCGAAGCCTTTATGTGCATCGAAATGGAGCAGCACCGCTTCAAGGATATTACCCTGGCCGTCTATCGCAGGCTGAAGCAGAACGGGCACCTCAAAAAATATCCCTATCTTGGCGTTGTGCTGCAGAGCTATCTAAAGGAAAGCGGCCAGGACCTGGAGGATCTGCTCGCCTGGGCGAGAACGGAAAATATCCCTGTTTCCGTCCGGCTGGTCAAGGGCGCCTACTGGGAGTATGAAACAGTGGTCGCTGCCGCCAACGGCTGGTCGGCGCCGGTCTTCATGCGCAAGGCCGAAACCGATGCCAACTTCGAGGCCATGGCCGCCACCCTGCTCGCCAACCACGAGATGTGCCACCTGGCCTGCGCTTCCCATAACATCCGCTCCATTGCCGCAGTGCAGGAAATGGCCGCATCGTTAAAGGTGCCGGAGGAACGCTGCGAATTCCAGATGCTCTACGGCATGGCCGGCCCGGTCCGGCGGGCCGTGCTGCAGTCAACCGGCCGGCTGCGGCTCTACGGTCCATACGGCCCACTGCTGCCGGGCATGGGCTATCTGGTCCGGCGGCTCCTGGAAAATACCTCAAACCAGTCCTTTCTGCGGCAGCGTTTCTCCGAGGGTTTGGAGACGGAGCAGTTGCTGGAGAATCCTACCAAGGCTGACGGGTTGACGCCAGAGGAAGAAAAACCTGCAACAACTCCTTCCCCGGCTGTTCTTTCCCCTTTCTACAACGAGCCGGCCGCCGACTTCAGCAGAAAAGAGGTTCGCGATGCCTTCCCGAAAGCAATCGCGACAATGCGGCAGCAGGGCAGTAGTCACTATCCTCTGCTGATCGACAATAAAGAGATGGAGACCTCTGATATTATTCAATCCTTCAACCCGGCCGACCCACAGGAGACTGTCGGCAGGGTGGCCCTGGCCGGCCCGGCCGAGATTGACCAGGCGGTGGCGGCCGCTGCCAGGGCCCTACCGAAGTGGCGGGCAACCCCGGCGGAAGAGCGGGCCGCCTGCCTGTTCCGGGTTGCGGAGCTGCTGCGCAAAGAAATCTACGAACTGGCAGCCCTGGAGATCCTCGAAGTCGGCAAGCAATGGCACGAGGCCCATGGTGACCTCACCGAAGCCATCGACTTCTGCGAGTACTACGGCCGCGAGATGCTGCGGCTGGAAGCGAAAAGCAGCGCCCTCCTGTCGATGCCCGGCGAAGCAAATCGCTATTTCTACAGGGCAAAGGGAATTGGCGCAGTGATCGCGCCCTGGAATTTTCCCATTGCCATCAGCTGCGGTATGTGCGCCGCAACCCTGGTCACCGGCAACTGCGTCCTGTACAAACCCTCAGGCCTGTCGCCGGTCTGCGGCGCCAGGCTTGCCGGGATCTTCCGGGAAGCAGGACTGCCGGCCGGAGTCTTCAATTTCGTGCCCTGCCGTGGCGGGGAGGTCGGAGATTACCTCGTTTCCCACCCCGGCATCCATCTCATTGCCTTCACCGGTTCAGTGGAAACTGGAGAACGAATCATCCGGCTCACTTCTGAACGGGCTGCCGGGCAGCACCATCTGAAAAAAGTCATCGCCGAGATGGGGGGCAAGAACGCAATCATCGTGGACGAGGACGCCGACCTCGACGAGGCGGTCCCGGCAGTGCTGCGCTCCGCCTTCGGCTTTCAGGGCCAGAAATGTTCAGCCTGCTCGCGCGTCATTATCGTGGGATCGGGGTACGACCGTTTTGTTGAACGTCTGACCGAAGCGGCCCGGTCCCTGTCAATCGGACCGGCGGAGAATCCGGCCCATGTCATGGGTCCGGTGGTTGACCGGCAGGCCCGGGATAAAATCCTATCCTACGTGGAGCTGGCCCGGGAGGAAGGGGAGATTCTTTACCAGAGCACGGTACCGGAGGACGGCTGGTATGTACCCCTGACCCTGGTGGGCAATATCACGGTGCAGGACAGGATAGCCCGGGAGGAAATTTTCGGGCCGGTCCTTGCCCTGATGCAGGCGCAGACCTTTACCGAGGCCGTGGCCAAAGCCAATGCGACTGCCTTTGGTCTGACAGGCGGCGTCTTCAGCCGAAGCCCTGTCAACCTCGCCCTGGCCGCTCGGGAGTTCCGGGTCGGCAACCTCTATCTGAATCGCGTCATCACCGGGGCCCTGGTCGGACGGCAGCCCTTCGGCGGCTTCAAGATGTCGGGCATCGGCTCCAAAGCCGGCGGCCCGGATTATCTGCTGCAGTTCGTCGATCCGGTGACGGTCAGCGAGAATACCATGCGGCGGGGCTTTGCGCCGGAAGTGAAATAAGAGAATTGAATCCGGGAAAAGAGATAATTTGGGGCAGGTTGGTTTAACATAGTCAACCCCATTTTGTATTTTAAGCTCTTTTGAATCGGTGATGTAAGGAGCCCTGTTTTATTTCTATATTTATCCATGTATTACCAGGAATCAGCGACCTGCGGCACCTTCTCTCTTTCAAGCAAAACTAAGGCATCTTCCGAACAGGTCGGCCGACAGATGCCGCAACCGTAACAGTTGCGGACTTCGATATTACATTTCCCCAAACCACGGTCAAAGCGCACCGCATCGAAAGGGCATCGTTTCAAGCACTGGCAGCAACCCTTGCAGCGGTCATGATCTATAATCGCCACATACTCCCCTTTCCACATAACCTTGGCCAATTTCTTCCGGTACTGAAACAGGTAAGCCATGCAATCCTGGTCACAGTTGCAGACGGCCCCGATAAAAGGCGTCTGAAAGGTCCAGACACTATGGGTCAGGCCCTCGGTATCAAGATGTTTTATTTCCTTTTTTGCCTCGGCGGCAGTAATTCTGTCGAACTGACTGAAATCAGGGACATCTTTCAAAATATGGGTCGTGTCCATCCCTACTGCATAGCAGACACGTGTTTCAACACCTGAATTGATTCTGCGGCAGATGCACGGCAGGCGGACAACGGAATTCACCCCATCAAGTATATATTCTACATCCTCAATTGGTAAAACCTGGCCGAAATGGGTCTTTTTCTGATGATGGGTGATCCATGGATAGATCAGGGAAGAATATATATACGGAATCCTTTTTTTCCACTTTTCGGCACGAACCAGACCATCATGCAAACTCTGGGCAAAGTTGCTTAGATAATTCTTTAGTTTTTTGTCTGTACTGACCTGCAGGAACAGCTCACGGGTATAGTTGGTCATATTCCTATACCATTTCTTGCCCTCCCCATGATTTATACAGAATTCACACATCCTACTCTACGCCTGTTTTCCCGCTGTTTGGCGAGTTATTATCCTTTATGGTTCTCTGTGCCTCTTACCTTTCAAACAGCAACTTCAATATATTGCAACAGATTTAAAAATCACGCTTAATCCTCCAGCATAGCTGGTGAATCCCAGCCATTAGGCGGAAAAGAGTTGTCAGGCAGCCTATTCAAGAATCAGTTCCTGTGAAAGGCGCAGGTCCGGTAAAATGTGATACTGAAATTGATGATCACGACCGCGCTGGTCATTACCATTATTTTCGGCTGTAAGCGCATATTCTAATTAAACTGAAAAATATGAATTGGCAACCATACGACTAACCAGCCGGAATCATATGAGCAATATTTCATCCAGGTCTTCTCATTATTTTCTATTTTATGCCGGGTTAACGGATTTTTTTACTTCAAGGCAAATATATATGGAGGGAACTAACATTGTATTATACTTGTAAATTTTCCCTAAGGAAGCTAGATTATCCGGTTAACCGCTTATAGTTTATATGTTTATGTGCCTCTTAACTCTTTACAGGTAATAACAATACCTGTAGCAGAAGGTGAAGGAAGTATTTTTCTTCACCTGCGAATTGTATAGAAGCACATATGTTTATTTACTGTCTGCCCCAAGGCAGCGATACAGGACGCTCCTGAAATGGATGAGATAAAAATTGAACAGTCGCAGTTCCTCCCGGATACACAACTGGTTGAATGGATGCGGGATATCCGCCGAACCATCCACCAATACCCGGAACTGGGGAATGAGGAACACCGGACCCAGCGCTATATCTGTGAAAAATTAAAGGAACTCAACATCCCCTTCCGGACCGAAGGTTTCCATACCGGCATAGTAGCAACAATTGATTCTTCCACTGCCGATGACACTGAGGAAAAGCCCTGTGTAGCCCTACGTGCCGACCTGGACGGGCTGCCGGTTGAGGAAAAGACCGGTCTTGCCTTTGCCTCGAAAGTTCCCGGCATCATGCATGCCTGCGGACATGACGGCCATGTGGCCATGCTCCTTGGAGCCGCCTCCATGCTGCGCCATACTGAACTTCCGGGCAGAGTGGTACTCCTTTTTCAGCCGGCTGAAGAAGACGGGGACGGCGCCCTGCATATGATTGAAGACGGTGGTCTTGCAGGGATACAGGCTATATTTGCCGGCCATATCGACCGCCATTTTAATGTCGGCCAGATTGCCGCTGAACCGGGTCTGATCTGCGCCTATACCGACAAATTCCAGATAAAAGTATGCGGCCGCGGCGGTCATGCGGCCCGGCCGCATGAAACCATTGACGCCATTGTGGTCGCCAGTCTGCTTGTCATGAGCATTCAGACCCTGGTATCACGTGAAATAAATCCATCCTATCCCACGGTTGTCAGTGTGGGGCGTTTCAGCGGCGGCACCGCTTATAATGTCATTGCCGAAGAGGCCATACTGGAAGGAACCATCCGGGCAACTCATCCGGATATCAGGGCCAAAATCATTGACGGACTCGAGAGGATGGTCGGGGCCATGGACGGATTATACAACGCCAAGACCACCATCCGCTTCCGGGGCGGTCTGCCTCCGGTTATCAATCATCCTGTTGCCGCCCAAATTGCCCGAAAGGCGGCAAAAAAGATTGTCGGCAAGGAAAGCGTTATGAAGCAGATGCATCCGAGCCTGGGTGGTGAAGATTTTTCCTACTTTCTCCAGAAGGTCCCCGGTTGTCTTGTCCGTTTCGGGGCCGGGCATCCTGATCTTCCCAATATACCGGCCCACAGCCCCTTCTTTGATTTTGACGAAGGCGTTCTGCCGATCGGCGCAGCATTTCTCGCCCAGGTAGCCCTGCAGGCCCTGCGGGACAAGGAGCTTTTTACCTGTTCGCAGGTCAGCCCCGCAATAAAGTAAAAAAAACCTGACCATTGAACAGAGAGAGAAAAGGATGACAGATGATAAACAGATAGAGTTTCAGACCAGCAGACCATTTACCCTGGGGGTTGAGATTGAACTCCAGGTTCTGGATAAAAATGATCTGAACCTTGTCCCCAAAGGACCTGACATCCTGGCCATGGTGCCGGCGGAACTGCAGGAGCGCATCAAAAGAGAATTCATCCGTTCCATGATCGAAATCAATACCGAAGTCTGCAGCGATATGGAACAGGTAAAGGAAAACCTGAACAATCTGATCAAAAAGGCAGAGGATCTAGCTGCGGCAAACAACTGCATTCTCTTTGCCACCAGCCTTCATCCCTTTGCCAAGTACAGCGATCAGGAACTTTCCTCGCATCCCCGCTACAGCCGTATCATGAATGACCTGCAGCTGGTAGGCAGAAGGTTCATTACCCAGGGGCTTCATGTCCATGTCGGCATGGAGGATCATGAATCAGCCATCAGGGTATGCGACAGCATCCGTCTCTTCCTTCCCATACTTCTGGCCCTGACCTGTTCCTCGCCTTATTACGAAGGAATCGATACCGGCCTCCATTCATACAGGGCCAAGCTGTTTGAGGCCCTGCCCCTGGCCGGGATGCCCGATGAACTCGGAAGCTGGGACAAGTACATTGAGATGGTCAACCTGCTTACCAACACAGGGATAATCAGTGAGGTCCGCGATCTGTGGTGGGACGTCCGCCCGCATCCCGACTTCGGCACCATTGAAATCCGCATCTGCGACCTGCCGTCCACCTTTAACGAGATCCTTGCCATTGTGGCCCTGATTCAGGGACTTGTGGTCAATATAACCGAATCCGACAAGCACCTGAACCCCAACATGCAGGTCCTGAAGAGCAACAAATGGCAGGCCGCCCGCTACGGCCTGGAAGGCAGGTTCGTTTACCCCCTGCTGCAGAAAAAAATATCCATGAAGGAGGCTGCCGCTGAAATATTTGCCAAGGCTGCCCCTGCAATGGAAAAACTGGGTACAAGTCATTACCTCTCTGTGCTTCAGCGGATTACCGAATCAGGGACAAGTTCGAGCCGGCAAAGAAATATCTTCAACAGGCAGAATGATTTTACCGCAATAATCAAGGAACTGTACCCGAAATTCTGGCAATGAAAAAACTCAACAAAGCAATAGTAGCTACCGGGCATCCCCTGGTGAGCAATGCGGCCATAGAAATTTTACAACAGGGGGGCAATGCTTTTGACGCCACAGTCGGTGCGGGATTTGCAGGAGCGGTGGCGGAACAGACCCTTACCAGCCTCGGCGGCGGCGGTTTCCTGCTGGCCCGGACAAATGGAGGAAAGGAGGTCCTTTTTGACTTTTTCACTGATACCCCGGGCAGAGGGCTTGACAGCAGCGAACTTGAACCCCACTTCTTTCCGGTTACCATCCACTTCCCCGGCTCCGACCAGGATTTTAATATCGGCCTCGGTTCGGTTGCCGTGCCGGGTAACCTCAAGGGATTTCTCCATGTCCATAAACGGCTCGGCCGGCTTCCTCTCGAGGAAATCCTGCAGCCGGCAATCCATCTTGCCAGAGACGGGCTTGAACTCAACGATTGGCAGGGATATTTTCTTAATCTCCTGGAACCTATCATGACCTATTCCCCTGAGGGGAGAAAACTGTATACTATCAATGGAAAATGCGCCAAGCAGGGTGACCATATAACCAACCCTGAAATCGGTGATTTTCTCTCAAACCTGCCGGGGGATCAGGGCGAGAATTTTTATAATGGAGATCTGGCCAAAACCATTGAAAAGAATATGCGGTCCGGCCAGGGGTTGTTGACAGCTGCAGATCTCGCGGCATACCAGGTGATTGAACGCACCCCCCTTTCCATCGGTTACCGTGATTACACCCTGTTAACAAACCCGTTTCCCTCCATGGGCGGCTCTCTCATCGGCCTGGCGCTTTCCCTCCTGGAAACCCAGGATACAGCAAAGCTCAAATACCATTCACCAGCCCATGCCCTGCAGACTGCCAAGCTGATGACCGAAGTTGAATTGCTGCGCGAAAAAGGCATAAATGCAGTTTCTCTGGAACAATCCGGAGAAAGGTTGCGTCTGTTTTCCCGCGGCACAACCCATATAAGTGTTGCCGATGGTGAAGGCAATGTCGCAAGTATGACCTGTTCAAACGGAGAAGGTTCCGGATATTTTGTTCCGGGTACCGGCATAATGCTCAATAACATGATGGGTGAGGATGATCTGCATCCGGAGGGTTTTCATGCCAGTCCTCCGGGCCAGAGGGTATCGTCCATGATGTCCCCCTCCCTGCTGCTGAAAAATGATGCGGTTGAAATGGTCATCGGCAGCGGCGGCAGCAAACGGATACGCACTGCAATAACCCAGGTCATAAGTTCCATCGTTGATTTTAACATTCCCGTGCAGGAAGCCGTGGAAGCCCCACGCATCCACTGGGATGGCGAGATGATGCAGGTTGAACCCGGTTACTCCCAGGACGCAATTAATGTCCTTCAGAAACACTGGCCTGTTAACCTCTGGAACACCATTGACGTATACTTCGGCGGTGTCCATACCGTACTGCCCGGTATAGCCGGCGGCGGGGATCCCCGCCGGGGAGGCTCGGTAAGGGTGTTAGAAAAATAATTTTGAATTTTGAGTTTTAAATTCTTAATTATAAAAATACCATCCAACCATAAAGAGGGTTGGTTGAAAGTTAACACAAGGCTTAAAGTTTAATCAGAGCCTTTCAATTCAAAATTCAAAATTACTCTTTAAACATAACCAGTTCATTTAATTCAAAACTCATAATTCAAAATTCAAAATTACTCTTTCAATTATGGCTGCCTATATATTACGACGAATACTGCTGATGATCCCGACCCTTTTCGGGATCATGCTGGTCACCTTTATCGTGACCCAGTTTGTTCCCGGCGGACCTGTTGAACGGCTGTTGGCTGAAATCGAGGGACATTCCACCACCGGACTTTCCACAGGCAAGGGGGAAGTCAGAATAATGCCGAAGGGTGACATCTACCAGGGGGCGCAGGGGCTTGATAATGAAAAAATGGAAAAGCTCCGGGCCCTCTACGGTTTTGATAAACCGCCGGCAGAGCGGTTTCTGACCATGATGAAGAATTTCCTGGTCTTTGATTTCGGGACCAGCTACTACCACCATAAAAGTGTAGTCAGCCTGGTCATTTCAAAACTGCCGGTCTCCATGTCCCTGGGTTTATGGACCTTTCTGATCGTCTATCTGACCTGCATCCCGCTCGGCATCTACAAAGCGGTTCACGACGGTTCCAGGGTTGATGTTATCTCAAGCACCTTTATCCTGATCGGTTATGCCATTCCCGGGTTTGTCCTGGCCATTCTCCTTATCGTACTTTTCGGCGGCGGCAGTTTCTGGAATATCTTCCCGCTGCGTGGTCTGGTATCCGACAACTGGTCCGAACTCAGCCTTATCGGCAAGATCCTTGACTATCTCTGGCATATGGTCCTGCCGATCACTTCCAGTGCCGTCGGTTCACTTGCAGTAATGACCCTGCTGACAAAAAACAGTTTTATTGAAGAGATTCGCAAGCAGTACGTTACAACCGCCCGGGCAAAGGGGCTAAACGAGAACCAGGTCCTATACAAACATGTGTTCAGAAACGCGATCATTCCGATCATCACAGGCTTTCCCGGTTCATTCATCACTGCGTTCTTTACCGGCAGCCTCCTGATCGAAACGATTTTCTCCCTTGACGGCATGGGACTCCTGGCCTATGAATCGGTCATGAACCGCGACTATCCAGTCGTTCTCGCCACTCTGTACTTCTTTACCATTATTGGTCTCATTTCCAGGCTGCTCTCAGACCTGAGCTATGTACTGGTGGATCCGCGCATAACCTTTGAGAGTGTTGACTGATGAAACAGCGGAAAAGACGAGAAAGCCTCGGAAGGAGGCGCTGGAGAAAATTCAAGTCGCATAAGCGGGGCTATTACAGTCTGCTTATCTTCAGCATACTTTTCGTTATCAGTCTGGGGGCGGAATTTATCAGCAATGACAAACCGTTTCTTGTCTACTATGAAAATGCTTTCTACTGGCCGCTTTTCAAGTCCTACCCCGAAACCACCTTCGGGGGAGATTTTGAAACCGAGACTGACTACAGGGATTCCTATATTCTCAAAAAAATAGAAGCAGGAGATAATTTTGCCCTCTTTCCTCTCAATCATTTCAGTTATGATACAATCAACCTAGATCTTGACACACCGGTACCCTCCCCTCCCACCAAGGACAATATCCTGGGAACAGATGACCGGGGACGTGATGTCCTGGCGCGTCTGCTTTACGGCTTCAGACTCTCCGTGCTTTTCGGTTTTTCCTTAACCTTTGTAGGCACATCTATAGGCATTCTGGCCGGTTCCGTGCAGGGATATTTCGGCGGCAAGACAGATCTTTTCATGCAGCGGTTTATAGAAATCTGGGGGGCCATGCCGGAATTATACCTGCTGATCATCTTCGCCTCCATATTCAAGCCATCGGTCCTGCTGCTGCTCATCCTGCTGTCCATGTTCGGCTGGATGGGCCTGTCGGATTATGTCCGGGCCGAATTCCTCAAGGGCCGGAATATGGATTATGTAACTGCCGCCAAGGCACTGGGAGTTTCCAATGTGGTCATCATGTTCCGGCACCTGCTGCCGAACGGTATGACGCCGGTCATAACCTTTCTGCCCTTCAGGCTTTCAGGTGCAATCCTGGCGTTGACCAGCCTTGATTTTCTGGGTCTCGGCGTGCCGCCTACAACCCCAAGCCTCGGTGAGCTGCTGGCCCAGGGCAAAAGCAATATTGATGCGTGGTGGCTGTCAATATCGACCTTTGCCGTCCTGGTGGGAACGCTTATCCTGTTGATCTTCATCGGTGAAGCCCTGCGGGAAACATTTGATCCACGGAAGCTGGTGAAACAGGAGAAAAAATAATTTTTAATTCTAAATTTTAAATTTTTAATTCAAAACTCAAAATTCAAAACTTAAAATTCGAGTCTGAAAGACGGAAAAAATGTTGCTTGACATCAAAAATCTATCCCTCACCTTCCACACGGAGGACGGAGAAAGCAAGGTACTCAACGATGTCTCCTTTGGGGTGGACAGCGGTGAAACAGTGGCACTTGTCGGGGAATCAGGATCCGGCAAATCGGTCACGGCCCTTTCCGTCCTCCGTTTACTGGAAATGACCGCCAGCATTAGAAGCAGCGGCCAAATAAACTTTTCAGGAGAGAACATTCTTGCACTGCCGGAAGCCAGAATGAGGCATATACGCGGCAACAAAATTGCCATGATCTTTCAGGAGCCGATGACCTCCCTCAACCCGGTTTACTCTGTCGGCAGCCAGTTAATAGAACCCCTGATGCTGCACCAGCAGCTCACCAACTCCGAATCCCAGGCAAAAGCCGTTGAACTCTTAGACAGATGCGGCATTCCTGATCCGCAACAGCGCCTGGCCAGCTTTCCCCACCAGCTGTCCGGAGGCCAGCGACAGCGGGTCATGATAGCAATGGCCCTTGCCTGTAAACCATCCCTGCTGATTGCCGACGAACCGACTACCGCCCTTGATGTTACTATCCAGGCCCAGATACTCGAACTGCTGAAAGATATCCAGCAGGAACTCGATATGGCGGTTCTGCTGATAACACACGACTTGAACATGGTACAAAAGATATCCGACCATGTGCATATCATGCACGATGGCAGAATTGTTGAAAACGGCCCCACCGAACAAATATTCGCCAATCCGCAGGATCCTTATACCATCCATCTGCTCAACAGCGTTCCCAAGGGAGAACCTGAGCCGAAAGAAAAAAGAAAGGATCTGCTTACAATTACTGACCTGCAGTGCCATTTTCCCATCAAGGCCGGTTTCTTCAAACGCACAGTCGGCAAAATTAAAGCGGTTGACGGAGTAAGCCTCACCATCCGGGAAGGCACAACATATGGCGTGGTCGGGGAATCGGGTTCCGGCAAGAGCACATTGGGAATGTGTATCCTGCGGCTGACAGATTGCCAAGGAAAGATTATATATGAAGGGAATGGGACCATTCCGAAAGACCTTGTACACCAGTCCAGGGCATCGCTGCGGCCGCTGCGCAAGGAATTACAGGTCGTTTTCCAGGACCCCTTCTCCTCCCTTTCCCCGAGACTGACAATTGGGCAGATCATCAGCGAAGGCTTGAGGGTTCATAAGATAGGTAAAGACAAGAAAGACCGTCAGAGACTGGTATTAAAAACACTCCGGGAAGTCGGCCTGGATGAGGAAATGGCCGGCCGCTATCCCCACGAATTTTCCGGCGGACAGCGGCAGAGAATAGCAATCGCCCGAGCAATTGCCTTAAAACCGAAATTTCTGGTTCTTGACGAACCCACAAGCGCTCTGGATATGACAATCCAGGCCCAGATTATTCAATTGTTAAAAAATCTGCAGCAGCGCCATGGTATAACCTATCTTTTTGTCTCCCATGACCTGCGGGTAATACGGGCGATGGCCGACGAAGTTGCAGTAATGCAGAACGGCAAAATCGTGGAAGCCGGTCCTGCTGCCGAGGTATTCGACAATCCGCAGCATCCCTATACCAGGAGTCTCTTTACTGCAGCCTTTGAGCTGAAAGCGAGGACAGAGTAATGAATCCTTAGGTTGTCTTTTAATCTTCAATAATAATTTATTCCTGTTTCCAGTTGCGGATCAACTCGAGCAGAGTTCTTACCCCAATGCCTGACGGTCCTTTGTTCGGAATGTAGGACTTTTCCGTAAAGTTATAGGCCGTGCCGGCGATATCAAGATGGGCCCAGGCGGTATCGCCGACAAATTCCTGCAGGAATGCCGCCGCCGTTATGGTGCCCGCTGCCCGGCTGCCGATATTTTTTATGTCAGCGACCTTTGATTTTATCTGTTTGCTGTATTCTGGCCCCAGGGGAAGGCGCCAAACAGGCTCCCCGCTTCTGTTCCCGGCCTCCGTGACCTGCTGGGCCAGATCATCGTCATTGCTTAACAGGCCGGTTCTGTGATGTCCCAGGCCGATTACCACGGCGCCGGTGAGCGTAGCCAGATCGACAACCGCCTTGGGCTTATACTGCTTGATACCATACGCCAGGGCGTCAGCCAGAATAAGGCGGCCCTCGGCGTCGGTGTTGAGAACCTCCACTGTCTTACCGCCGTAGATTGTGATGATATCACCCGGCTTCAAGGCACTGGGCCCGGGCAGATTCTCTGTAGCCGGCACGATACCGACAACATTGATTCCTTTAGGCTGTTCCTCGCCCACCGCCTGCATGGCACCGAGGACTGCAGCGCCGCCGCACATGTCGAACTTCATTTCATCCATACCCTTTGGCGGCTTGAGGCTGATGCCGCCCGAATCAAAGGTCAAACCCTTACCCACCATGAGAAGCGTCGGATTACGGGCAGAGGTCTTATATTCAAGAATTACCATCTTGGGCGGCTGGTCAGAACCGCTGTTAACGCCCAGAATGCCGCCCATTTTCAAACGCTTCATATCGGACTTGGAGAGGATTTTACAGGATAAACTGTACGTTTTTGCAAGTTTTCGTCCGTGTTCGGCAAAACGGGTCGGGGTCCAGACATTTCCAGGTTCATTTGCCATGTCTCGGGCAGCCGTTCCGGCCATTGCCGCCGCCTTTCCGGCTGACAGGCCATTGTTGACAGCACCCTTTTCCTTGAGCGAATAAAGCTGGATCTCATTAATCCTACTCTGGGGTTCATCCTCTTCAACTGTCTTTTTATATTTCCTGAACTGATAGGCCCCCAGCAGGAGTCCTTCTGTAAGACATTCCGCCGTTTCCCTGAAGTCAAGAATAAACGGCTCCGGCATGACGGTCATAATTTTAGCGGCTTTGGTTCTCAATGCTGTTGTAGAGCCCCTGCCGCCCGCCTTCCGGTAATTCTCACGCCAGAGATCAGCACTCGTCATACCGTTTTCCTTTTTTGCCTCCTCCTTTTTTCCAAGGCCGACAACAAGAATTCTTTTAGCCTGGATTTTAGCTTTGGCTGTCGGATAAAAAAGAAGTGTCTCTCCCTCCTTGCCGACAAAATCCCCGGCTTTAAAGGCCAGTCTTACTGTATCCTGGACATATTTATTATCACAGACAGGAACCTTCTTATCCTGTTGATAAACACAATAAACAAGCATATCGCCTTTATGTTTTTCAATGTCCCGGGAAGTGTGTTTAATCAGCATGTCAATCTCCAATTGTAATTATTCTTATAATGACAACCCCATAAACCGGCCTTGGCCGATAATTCCTGGACCGGTTCTTTCCCCTTTCTTCTTTGCAGTCCATTGTCTAAAATATTTTCAAATCCGTGACGGGAAAAAATAAGCCGGACTGATCCGTGAATTAAATAAATATTCAAAACTTTTATGCCCTACCCTTTTACCATAAGTTTGCATGATCTCCAATATTGATACATAGATCAAGAGAAGCGGATTTCGAGGGTTTAATAAAACCGTTTTGGCGCTATTTGTTAAATTCAATGATTAAAAATAGAATAGATGCTCGGATAATGTTATACTCAACAAACAATACTCGATGTTTGAACCAACTTCCGTTAAAATATAATTCTACCAGATGAAAGCTGAAACTTTCATATCACATCAATCCCATTCAACACTTTCTTATAAAACCTGTACATTATTACAAGGGGGAATCCATTGGTTACTCAATTGATCTTGGCAACAGGCATTGCCATTATCGTATCCGCTTTCTGCAGCATCATGGAAGCTGTGCTCTATTCCGTGCCGCAGAGCCAGGTCGAAGTAATGACCCGGTCGGGGAAAAAATCAGGTATAATTCTGAAAAAGCTTAAAAAAGATATCCAGCGGCCGATCACCGCTATCCTGACCCTGAATACTATTGCCAACACCATGGGTGCTGCAGTTGCCGGCGCTTCGGCCGCGGTCGTATTCGGCGAAGAAAACCTTGTCTGGTTTTCAATTTTCTTCACCCTTTCAATTCTGCTTTTTTCAGAAATACTTCCCAAAACAGCAGGGGTTGCCTATGCCAAAAATCTCGCTTCCTGGATCGCTCTGCCGCTCCACGGGCTAGTCAAGTTTATGCGACCGCTTATCTGGCTCTGCCAGGTAGTTACAAAGCTTATTCCCAAACAGGAAAAAGAACCCCTGGTATCAATTGAAGAAATCGAGGCAGTAGCGGTACTGGGAAGAAAGGCCGGGGAGATCGAACCGCAGCAGGAAGAGGTCATCGCAAATATTCTCAAGCTGCAGGACAAAACCGTTCGTAAGGTCATGACCCCCCGCACCGTTGTCTTCAGCCTCAGTGAACACCTGACAATTTCCGAGGCCCTGGAAATGAAGGAGCAGTGGGAGAGACACAGCCGGGTCCCGGTATATGACGAAAATCAGGACGACGTTGTCGGTATTGTTTTAAGCCGGGATGTGCTGCGCAGCCTGATTGAAGGTAACGAGAAACAGAAATTATCCGAAGTGATGCAGTCGGTCCATTTTGTTCCGGAAGGCGCACCGCTCAATAAAATCATGATGGCGTTTTTTGAAAAAAGCGCCCATCTTTTCGTGGTGGTGGATGAATACGGCTCGGTAACCGGTGTCATCAGCCTTGAGGATATTATTGAAGAGATAGTCGGCCGTGAGATTATCGATGAATCGGATACTGCCGTTAACCTGCGGGAGTATGCCAGGCACAGAAAACGGCTCCTGCAGAAAAGGCAAAAGTAGTTACTCCATCCCTTCGAGCTGCAACTCTACCTCGACATGCTCGCTGTCCCGCAGAATTATCAGGATAACTTCATCGCCGATCTGATAATTTTCCAGTTCATCACGCAGGTCGTTATACGACTCAACCGGCACTCCATTCACTGCTATTATTATGTCTCCGAGTATGATTCTGCCCCGGGTCTCCCTGGTTTCGCGGATACCTGCCTTGTCAGCCGCGCTTCCCGGTTGGACATTTATCACCAGCAGCCCTTCAATATCGAGTCGCCTGGTAATCCTGTCGCTTGCCAGGGTCACCCCGATCCCTGGTCGTATCACCTTGCCGTGACGGATTAATTGCGGCACCACCCGGTTGACAACATCGACCGGAACGGCAAAACCTATCCCGGCGCTTGCTCCGGAGGGACTGTAGATCGCGGTATTCACCCCTATCAACCTTCCGGCACTGTCAAGCAGCGGTCCGCCGGAATTGCCCGGATTGATCGCCGCATCCGTCTGGATCACTCCCTGGATGGTTCTGCCGGTAACCGCTGTAATCTCACGGTCAAGGGCACTGACAATGCCTGAGGTAATGGTATGGTCAAGGCCGAAAGGATTCCCGATGGCAAAAACCTTCTGGCCGACCTGGAGACTTTGCGAGTCACCGACCGGAATGGGTTTCATGGCTGAGGTGGGGGCATTAATCTGCAGTACCGCTATATCCTTGTCCGGCGCAGCGCCAACCAGAATACCCTTATAGATTTCGTCGTCACCAAGACTGACCTCGATCCGGCTGGCATCACCGATAACATGATAGTTGGTTACTATCCTGCCTTCCCTGTCCCAGATAAAACCGGAACCAGTGCCCTGGGGTATTTCATAAACATTGAGACTGAAGAGTGAACGCCGCACCTCGATACTCGTGATATAAACCACCGAGGGTGATGCCTCCTGAAACACTGCAATGGTATTCTTTTCATCCTCTGCCAGATCGCCCCGGGCCTCCACCACCCGTGGAGCCGCCTCCTTATCATACCGGGGTTTCTCGGTCCTGTCTGCAATCAGCCATAACCCTGTGAGGATAAGACCCAGGACAAGCCATAAAGAAAATCTGTTTTTCTGTTTATCGTATTTTTCCATAACTTTTCATGCATGTTTTAAAAAAAGAATTGTTCCGTTGAGCTTTTTTTAACATTGTGCCTTCCGGACAAAAAAGCAAGCCGGGATTCTGAAGAAAATCCATTAAATTATAGATTGTAGAGTCTCTTGCAAAATGAACATTTACTCCGATCGGCTAAAAATCCCCTGTGCTGTGTCTTCAAGTTAAAACCGTCCTCACCGTAGCGCTGCTACGCCTCCGGGTGGTTTTTACTTTTATCCTTGCACAGGAAATTTTTTCTCTCGATCTCGCAACAACGTTCATTTTGCAAGAGACTCTTTAAATAAAACGTCTGATTTCTATAAATTCAGCAGGGATTTTGCTATAAGGAAATAAGCGAGTACACCGAGAATATCGATAGATGTGGTGACGAATGGTCCTGTGGCAATGGCCGCATCGAAATTCAACCTTTTTAAAATCAGGGGCACGAAGGTGCCGACCGTTGCCGCCATTGTCATAACAAAAAGCACTGAAAAGCCGACAACGAGACCGAGATAGTCATGTTCCGCATAACCGAAAAATGCCAGTATCCCTAAAAAAAGACCGTAAACAGCTCCCAGTATCAGGCCGACCCGCATCTCTTTAAAAATAACCTTGGCCAGCTCCTGCATATTGACCCTGCCGGTGGCAATGCCTCTGATTATGATGGTGCTCGACTGGGTTGCTATGTTACCGCCCATACCGATGACGATGGGGATAAAAGCGGCAAGGGCCAGAACTTTCTGCAGTTCGTCATGAAAAAAAGAAATGATGAACATGGCCATAACGCCGCCCACCCAACTGGCGAATAACCAGGGAGCTCTTGTCATGGCATTGGCCATTGTTGACTTCAGAAGAATTTCGGTATCCTTACCCGCACCTGCCATACGCAGGAAATCTTCCGAAGCCTCCTCCCTGATAACATCAATGATGTCATCAACCGTAACAAATCCCACCAGTTTATAACTGCTGTCCACTACGGGAACCGCCAGGATATTGTACTGGGAGATAACATGGGCCACCTCATCCTGGTTGGTATCGGTTGTAACCGAAATCACATTGGTGTTCATAATATTCTTGAGCTGCCGGTAAGGGGGATGTAAAAGAAGCTCGCGCAGCGAAATTACCCCGGCAAGTTGTCCTTCACCATGGGTTATGTAGAGATAAAAAGACATTTCCATCTCTTCTGAACGTTCCTGGACGATCTTGATGGCATCCCCGACACTGAGTTCTCCGTCAAGTGCCATAAAGTCCGGCGACATGAGTCCTCCGGCCGATTCAGGATGATACTGCAGTAGTTCATCAACCTCCTCCCTGTCCTCCTTGACCATGAGCTTGCGGATTTCATTGGCCATCCCTTCAGGAAGAGCTTCAAGCAGGTCTGCAACATCATCCGAGGCCATTTCAGAAATGACGGCAACCATGAATTTGGGAGTAAGGTCCTGGACAAGTTCCAGCATGATGGACTGGTCAACCTCGCTCAGAAATTCACCGACCGTTTCCGTCTGGGCAATAATATTGAAAACCTTTTTCCGCTCCTCCGGGACAAGATGCCTGAAAACCCATGCCATATCGGCAGGATGGGTTTTCTGCAGCAGCTTCAAAAGGTAGGCCACAGCTCCACGCCTATTCAGACGCCGAACAGTATCCAGAAGGACCATCCCTTCATTGCCGATCATTTCTCTTTTGAATGCTGCTTCCTTCATGACAGGTACCAGACTGGTCAAACTCAAAAATTTATTATATTGTTTAGAATGGCCATAATCCGAAAAAATGGTTCATGGTCATTTAATAAAATATCAACAAATTACCAGAAAAAATTGCTCTTTCCAATTGCAGTATAAGTTAAATACAAATATTGTATAATACCAGAATACTCAATAATTACCTAGTATTAATAATACTCTTGATTTTTTATTCGTCTGGAGTTTCTCTCACAGGGAATCATTCAATAAATTATGCAGTCATTTTCCGTCGTTATTGTCGGTGCCGGTCCCGGAGGTCTGGCGTGTGCCCGTCTGCTGGCAGAGCATGGTCTGGATGTTCTTGTATTGGAAAGGAAATCCGTTGTCGGCCCAAAGGTTTGCGGTGGGGGTATAACCTGGGACGGACTGCTCAAAAGGGTACCTGGCGACCTCATAGATGGTTCTTTTCCCGCTCAACATATCCGGTCAAATTACCAGCAGACAATAATCAGATCATCTGACCCTATCGTTGCAACCGTCCGCAGGGAGGTACTCGGCGAATGGATGTGTCGCCAGGCAGAAAACGCCGGTGCCGTTATAAAAACATCCTGCCTGGTGAACCGTATTGACCATGACTCCGTTTCAACTAATCTGGGTGATTTCCGCTACCGTTATCTGGTCGGAGCGGACGGCTCCGGTTCAATCGTTCGGAAGCACCTGCGACTCGGTACTGAAAAGGTTGGAGTCGGTATCCATTTTCAGGTGCCGGGCAATTTTGAAAATATGGAATGGCATCTGAATCATAACCGGTTTAATAATGGCTACGGCTGGATTTTCCCTTACAGAGACATGGCCTCAGTCGGTATTTACGGTGCCAAACCCTACAATAATCCCGGAAAAATGCTTGCCAGTCTTCTCCAATGGACAAAGCAGCGGAAAATCCCGACTGCAGGGATGAAACCACGTGCCGGGCTGATAAATTTTGACTACCGCGGCTGGCATTTCGGCAATAAAATGCTTATAGGTGATGCAGCAGGACTTGCTTCAGGGCTCACCGGCGAAGGCATGTATTCTGCCCTGGTATCCGGAGAAACCGCTGCAGGGATCATTTTAGATCCGGAATTTGACTGCCGTGAATTACAGCGGCTTATCAAAAAACAACAAAAACATCGAAAAATTGTCGAAATTTCTGCTAAGAATAAGCTTATCAATATAGGATTAATGGAAATTCTCATCCTGGCACTGCGGATTGGCCTGATACCATTCAGCATGCTGGAGATGGCCGACTGACCAAGGATACCCAATGAATACCGAAGGAAACAGCAAGAAACGCAAAAACATAATCATCTACAATATCATTTTTGTTTTGGTCTGCGGTGGACTTTTTCTCTTTCTCTGGAACGCCCCGGAGGAAACCACCAAGCATATGCCCAGTGATGAAGACCATTCCAGGTTCATTAAAATGAATAAAAAAGAAGCGGAAAAATTCTGTGAGGAGTGCCATTCTCCCGAGGGTGTTGCCCCTCTGCCGGAGGAACATCCTCCCAAATATCGCTGTCTTTTCTGCCATAAAAGAATTTGATCCACCGCATCCATGGTTATTGTTTTTTCCAAGACATTACAGTATGGTATGTTTGTTGCGCCATAATTATCCCAGGGTTCACAAAGTACAGACATAAAGGTTTTGAAGGCGGGCATTTATACATTCTGAAAATGGTTGGCAGCAGAAATAACTACCAAACCGTGAAACAAGATTTCGTAATTATTTCTGTAATAGTATATAGAAGAAGTCTTAACAGAACATCAGCCACCGGTTAGTTTTTATGAAAATAACCTCTTCAGTGAATTCTGCATTATGAATCAAGAAAACAGCAAAGACTGGCACAAAAGAAAAAAGGTAAACTTCGGAATTAAACGGGATCTCCAGGTATGGCTTCTTACTCGCATTGTGGGCGTATCGCTGCTGACAATTATTATTGCATGTCTTATATCATATCTCTACGCCAAGAATGCAGTAGCGGGTGATTATCTCAGATTCCAGATCAATGTCAGAACAGTCGGTGAGGTTTTCCTGCCAATTTTTCTGACAGCTGTGCTGAGTGTCCTTGTCTCCGGCCTGGCCCTGGTATTATTCTTACCTCTCAAAATAGTCGGCCCCTTATATAGAGTTGAACAGGACCTGTTGCAGATCGCTTCCGGCGATCTTGCCAAAACCATAAAGGTCAGGTCCAATGATATCCTCAAGGAACATGCAGAGGCGGTCAACATGGCAATGGAGGAACTTGGCGGAATAATCAAGGACATCCGGGAATCAAGCAGTAACCTTGAAACAAAAATTATGGAAGGCGATCCAAACGAGACAAAAAAGGCGTTGGAACATCATAAAAAACAACTCGATCGAATAAGTAACAAACCGTAATTAACGGGCAAACCATTTCATTTCTTGAAACGTTAAATCCAAACCTACTCCTGAAATATCAATACCTGCCCCACCTTTAAGGATATCTGGAGCAATCCTTTACTATCAAGCAAGCAGCGGCAACACTGCTCGGCAATTCCTCAGCCTAAAACAAATAGCACAGGTTCTTTTCATTTTAACCAAATGGAGTCATTACCAAGGCAACCCCATCCCCAAACCGTAATATCCCGTGTCAAGCATTACTGGCAAACTGCTTTAAGAACCATTACGCTTGATAAAAATGAGCTCTACCATTATAAGCTAATAAATTTAAGCTGATATCTGCTGTTATTAAACCGAATATGTCAGGATCAAACCGATAGCTGAGTGCCATGCGGAATTTAATTCATCCAAAGGGATTACGTTTCAGATTCATAATGTATACATTTCTGTTTCTGGCAGTACCGCTGTTCTCCTCTTTTCAAGCAAACGCCCAGGACATCCCCTGTCTCCATAATTCATATGTGTTCGGCATGTCCACGGTCCTGTCCGGCCCTGCAGCCCATCTTGGTATCAATATGCGCAACGGGGTACTGGCAGCCTTGAAAGAGATAAACCTGCAGGGCGGCATAAATGACAGGAGTCTTTGCCTTATAGCCCTGGATGATCGCTACGAGCCGGAAATAACCGTAAAAAATATGCACAGGTTGATCGAGCAGGAAAATGTTCTGGCCATCATAGGTAATGTCGGCACACCCACGGCAATTGCCGCAGTCCCGATCGCCAACCGGAACCGTGTTCCCTTTTTCGGTGCTTTTTCCGGGGCAGGTATTCTCCGTCGGATTCCACCGGATCCATATGTGGCAAATTACCGTGCCAGTTATGCTGAAGAAACAGCAGCCATGGTCCAGGCGCTTATAACTTACGGTGGCCTGCAACCTGATGAAATTGCCTTTTTTACGCAAAGAGATGCTTACGGGGATTCAGGTTTTCTCGGCGGCATTGCTGCATTAAAGAAAAACGGCTTGAAAGATGAAACACAGATAACCCATGGCTGGTATGAACGGAACAGCCTTGCGATTGAAAACGGCCTAGCCGATATACTGCTTGCCGACCCCGAGCCAAAGGCTGTCATTATTGTCGGCACCTATGGCCCTTCAGCAAAATTTATCAAGCTGGCCCGGAAATACAACCTGAATTCTTTATTCCTCAATGTCTCCTTCGTTGGTGCAGCCCCTCTGGCCCAGGCCCTCGGTCCTGGTGAGGACGGCGTCATTGTTACCCAGGTGGTGCCGCATTTGAATTCCTCCTTGCCGACCGTGAAAAAATATCACAGGGCCCTGAGCCTTTTCAACCCGTCAATTGCTTCCACATTCGGCTCACTCGAAGGATATATAACGACACGAATTCTTCTGCTTGCTTTGAAAAACATCAAAGGAGAAATTACCAGAGAGTCAATAATGAATGGGCTTGAAAGCCTGGGAGAGTTTGACATCGGGCTGGATTCTCCTCTGAAAATATCCTCGACCGAACATCAGGCCAGCCACCAGGTCTGGCCGACCATTATCCGTAATGGAGAAGTTCTGCCTTTTGACTGGCACCAGTTGGAAATTACACCATGAGCAAACTTCCGGAAAATACAAAAAGGGGGGAAAATCCTGTCAAGCTTGTCTGGCTGATTACACTGCTCAGCTTTTCAGTTGGTGTGTTCATGGTTTACCTTGTCTGGTCCACGCTCACAGGCCTAAGGACGGAACGGGAAAATCTGTTCGAATTACTGGAGACATTCAACTCAATACAGGCGGAACTTGAAAGCGGCATTGCCAAGCAGAAGTCCGAGGTGGCAGATCTGCTTGAAACAAAAATTGCTCACGACAGTTCAAAGGAAAACCTTCGCCTGCTGAATCTTATCGGGCAATATCGTCAGGTGGTATCCAGCCATGAACTGATAAATTCATTTGACAGGCTTGAACAGAACATAAAGTCTCTTTTCACTGTCAAGGAGAAATTAACCTGGTGGGCAAGTGCTTATAACCGGACGATTCCCAGAATACCACCGGCCCGCAAAAAAATTACAGACAGCCTTAACCGGCTATACGAAACCGTTGATCAGGCCGAGGGGCAGCTGCGGATCGAACGGGCAGCTAAGATAAGGGAGTTGCGGCACACTCCCGGTGAAATAAATATATCTGCTATCAATGAAATTGCCGCATCCAATGTCTTTTCCCTTATCCGCCGCGATATCACTGACCTGCTGCAGTTAAATGATCGTTTACATATAATAACTGAAGCAGACAACCTCGCGGACCTCAAAGACAATAAGATCAGAACGCTTCTGGCCAGGTTGCGTCTCAATACCCAGCTCTACGCCGGTGAAAAATCTCCCGTCAAAATCAAACTCAACAGTTTGTTGGATGACTATGAAAGAGCATTATTCGGTCAGGGTTACAGTATCGATGATGACCATCAGCTAATTAACCTGGGACATGATGGCGAATACGGCTTAGTCCAGGACCAGTTAAAGATGGTTGCGGAAAAAAATACTTTACGGAAAGAGGCGTACATCACTTATGACAAAATCGAAGCAGCTTTGGCAGCAATCTCCTCCCAAACTGATAAAATTGCCCAGTATGAAGTTACGAAAGTTGAAAACATTTTGGCTCAGACCTGGCGCACAATGGTGATTATCCTGCTTGTTACCAGCATTATTTATGCAATGCTGGCCTATGAAATTATCACGGCTGCAAAACTGCAGGTCAAGGCAATCGAAGATTCAAATATTGAACTGGAAGAAATGGCCAGTGAACTGAAAAAGTCTGAAGAGCGTCTGCACCGTCTGTCCCAGGATCTTTTCACTGTCCAGGAAAATGAAAGAAAAAGGATATCGCTGGAACTGCACGATGAATTGGGGCAAGCCATGGCAGCCTTAAAACTGCAGGTAGGCTCCATTACCAGACGTTTAGGATCTGATTCAACAGAGGACCTCATAAATGTCTGCGAAGAAATGAGTAAGAATATAAACCAGATTATTGAAAATGTCCGGAGGCTGTCCAGGGATCTCAGTCCGGTTGTTCTTGATGATCTAGGTTTACAGGCTGCAATTGAATACCTTGTGAATAATTTCTCAAAAATTTATAATGTAGAAATCAAATATAAATATAAAGACATTAATCACTTCTTTAATGAGGATTAACAACGCATAATTTATAGAATTCTGCAGGAAGCCTTAACCAATATCGGCAAACATGCACAGGCGAATAATGTCTCGCTCATTATTGAAGAACAGGACAATGCAATCCAATTCACTGTCAGGGATGACGGTAAAGGCTTTAATGTTCAGAAAACTCTGGACACAAAGGGGGTTGATAGGGGCATGGGACTTGAGGCTATGGCTGAACGGGTCCGGATTCTTGGTGGAAAAATCAATATTGTGAGTCGCCCGGGTATTGATACCACTATTATTTTTACTGCCCCAATCAAATAATAAGGAGGCTGTTATGGCAAAGTACAAAATTATTTTGGCAGATGATCACGTTCTTATCCGTCAGGGCTTGAAAAAGCTCATTGAGGAGAATGTAGATCTTGAAGTAACCGGTGAGGCCGGTGATGGTCTTGAACTTCTCGATTTGCTGGAAAATATCAGACCGGATCTGATTATTCTTGACATCTCAATGCCTCACCTGCGTGGCATAGAAGTCATAAATGAAGTGAAGAAGCTCTGCCCTGGTGTTAAGATTCTTATGATAACCATGCATAAAAGCGAACAGCATTTTCTTTGTGCCATGTCTGCAGGAGCCGACGGTTACCTTTTAAAGGAGGACTCAGACAGCGAGCTATTAAATGCAATCGACGTGGTAATGCAGAACGAGATGTACATTTCCCCGCATCTGGCTGAAGAGTTCTCCGATGAAGTTATCAAGGCCTACCGAGAAAAAGGGGTATTCCCATGCGAAACCCTGACAAACCGTGAAATAGAAGTTCTGAAACTTGTTGCTGAAGGGCTCACCAGTAAGGAAATTGCAGAAATATTATCCATAAGTATCAGGACAGTGGAACACCACCGTGCCAATCTCCTGAAGAAGCTTAACCTGAAAAATACGGCTGATCTGATTAAACATGCAATCCAGAATGGCTTTATCAATACAACAGAGTAAAAGAGTAATTAATAAAGTGGGGGAAAGTTATGAGCCAGTATTCCAAAAACTATAAGTGGCTTTTAGACAAATTCGGCCCGGTTATGGAAAAACACCAAGACCTTGGCAAGGCCCTGCGCGAGGCCGGTCCGATTGACGAGAAAACCTCCCAGCTCATTCAGCTCGGTGCTGCTGCCGCCTCCAGGGCGGAAGGATCTGTCCACTCCCACGTTAAACGGGCTCTTACTGCCGGCGCAACACAGGATGAGATCTATCACACCATAATTTTATTAACCAGTACAATCGGTTTTCCGGCAGTTGCAGCGGCTCTTTCCTGGGCCAGGGATATTATAAGGGACTGAAAAATCGTGCCAGAATCCCAATCGGAAAAATCCCTCTCTTCTGGAGAGCAGAAAGAACTGGAGAGGAGACTTTCAAGTGCGTCCAAAGAAAACCGCATACCCTGCTCCAGTGCCCTTGCCATTGCTAAGTCGCTCAACATTCCTGCTAGGGAAGTGGGGAAAGCAGCAAACAAACTTAAAATCAAAATCAGCAAATGCCAGCTTGGCTGTTTCTAGGCAGCTTCGGCAGCTTCTCTTCCCATGAAAACCCTGCATGAAGCCCTGATTATCCGTTTGAAAGGTGATCACCCCCAGGAGACAACCGACCGGATTGCCACGGAAATAGGCTTTTCCCTTAAGGTCAATGACAAACAGGTGGTGACCCTGTTATGCACCCCGTCAGAACTTGACGCCATGGCTGTCGGCTTTCTTCTCTCCGAAGGGCTCCTGCAGGAGCAAAATGAACTGCTGGACTTGCAGGTTGATGAAAAGGAATTCACAGTCTCAGTCACTCTCAAGGGACTTCCTGAAAATATTGATAATGCCTTTCATAAGAAAACCATTACCTCGGGCTGCGGCCGCGGCATTACCTTTACTGATGCCGAAAGCCTGAAACATCTGCCGCCGAACAGGTCTGATCTAAGAATTGCTAAAGGGGACATACCGGACCTGATGAGAAAATTCCGTTCGATTTCAAAACTCTTTCTGGAAACCGGCGGAGTCCACTCAGCAGCACTGGCAGACAGAGAGAACATTCTCCTTTTTGCCGAGGATATCGGTCGACATAATGCGGTTGACAAACTCATCGGCAAGGCATTCCTTGAAGAAATACCCGTTACAGATAAAATACTGCTTTCCAGCGGCAGAATTTCAGGGGAGATAATGACCAAGGTGATCCGCAACCGCATACCTGTGATTATCAGCCGGACGGCCCCGACCTGCATGTCAATAACCCATGCGGAGGACCACGGTGTCACCCTTATCGGCTTTGCCCGGGGCGACCGGATGAATATCTATACACACCCTCAAAGAGTAATTTTGAATTCTGAATTTTAAATTTTAAGTTAATTCAAAACTAAAAACTCAAAATTTAAAATTAATAATAATACTTGCTGATTAATGAAAAATCCTAACTCTTAAACGTAATTAATGGCTTCCACACATAAGCAATCCAAAGACATGCTTGGCCGCACGGATACGGTCAGCCTCAAACAAGCCCTGAAACTTTTGGAGCAGAACCTGCCGCCCTGCCCTGCCCGAACTATTACCTTAACGCTTGATGCCGCACTGGGACGGATCTGCGCTGGGAATATTTACTCTCCGGAGAATCTGCCCCCATTCCCCCGTTCAACCATGGACGGTTACGCCGTAAATTCCAAAGATACTTTCGGTGCCAGTGATAAACTTCCTGCCTATCTGGATGTTACCGGCAATGTACTTATGGGCGAATTCCCCGAAAACGGCCCGCAATCAGGGGCCTGTTTTCATATTGCCACCGGCGGCATCCTGCCTCCGGGCACCGATGCGGTTGTCATGCTGGAACATACGGTTGCAGTGGATGAGAGCATGATAGAAGTCGTGCAGCCTGTAGCAGCGGGAACCAATGTCATTGATACGGGAGAGGATATTGACAAAGGCGGAACATTGCTTCCGTCCGGACATCGTATACGACCCCAGGATATAGGTCTGCTGGCCGGTGTCGGATTTGAAAGCATTACTGTTTTCCGCCGGGTCAGGGTCGGCATTATTTCCACGGGCGATGAAATTGTCCCTCACGACCAACAGCCTCCCCCTGGTA
>JAFDCR010000003.1 GCA_019312685.1 Deltaproteobacteria bacterium
AATGACGCGCCGGAACTGCCTTTGCCCGGGCCACGCCAAACAGGTCGGGAAATGTAACTTTGACCGACCGAATCCCAAGGCTTTTAATTTGTTCAAGTACTTGTTCTTTCATTAACCCCCTCCTTACCTTTAATTATTTTGCAATATACGTTATGGTCGGTCTAATTTTTCAGTTATTCTATAAAGTTAAATCAAGTTCCACCTTAAAAAACAGGAGAAATTGATGAATGCAGCTAAAATTCTAGTAATAGATGATGAACCTGCTTTGCAGAGGGCAATGCAGAAAGTTTTAAAGACTGAGAATTATTCTGTAGTAATTGCCGGTAACGGTATTGAGGGTTACGAACACTTTAAAAAGGAAAAACCCGATCTTGTCCTGCTTGACCTCCGCATGCCGAAGATGGACGGTTTTGGCTTTCTTGAAAAGATCAGGATCAGAGAGGATGATCCATACAGTGTTGTTGTTATCACAGGTCACGGTAATGACAGAGAGGTAGAGAGGTGTTTTGAACTCGGAGTTAACTTTTTTCTGCATAAACCTATAAGTCTTGTTGAAGTTCGATGTATTACAAAACGCTGCCTTGAAATGAAGGCAACTGAAAAGGAACTTCGCGAGCACCGCAGTTTACTGGAAAAGAAAGTTGCAGAAAGAACCAGAGAACTAACAGACCAGTTATACTTCCAGCAGAACCTGATCGATTCTATTCCGATTCCGGTTTATTTTAAGGATCCCGATTTGAAATACCTGGGGTGCAACAAGGCCTCTGAAGAGACTCTTGGTTATGCAAAGGAACATATTATCGGCAGAACCGTCCATGATATTATGCCGGAAAATATTGCCAGGATTCATCACCAGAAAGACCTGCAGCTCCTTCAGGCAGGAGAAATGAAACATTACGAAGTATCAACTGAATATTCTAACGGGAAAAAACATGACCAGCTTGTTTTCAAGGCCCTGTTCAACAATAAGAAAGGGGATGTCGAAGGTTTGATAGGCACTAACCTGGACATTACAGAAAGAAACCGGGCCCGACTCAAGCTTGAACATCAGGCCGAAGAACTGAAAAATGCCAACACGGCCTTACGTGTAATCCTTAAACAGGTTAACGAAAACAAAACAGACATGGAGAGCAAGGTACTTGATAATTTTGCCCGCCTTGTAAGCCCTTACCTTGAAACCCTGGAAATTAATCTTGCCGGAAGCACGCAGCTTGAATATATCAAGATCATCCAGGAGAATATCAAGAAGATAACCTCCTCTTTTTCCCAGAAACTCTCCTCCAGTTACCTTGGGCTGAGCCCCAGGGAAATACAGGTGGCGGATCTTGTGCGTCATGGAAGAACAAACAAGGAATCATCAGGTATTCTTAATATTTCCGTCAATGCCGTGGAATTTCACAGAAATAATCTGAGAAGAAAACTTGGTATACAGAACAAGAAGGTCAACCTGAGAACATATCTGCTTTCAATGGATTAGCATGACAACTGCATACTAACGGAATAAAAAATTCTTTATTCTCCTTGGACTCATCACTGTCAAGAAGAACATAGATATTTTTTATAGTTTAGACGAGAGTTTCAAAGACAACCTGATCACATGAAGATATGTTTTAGGGGTAAATGATTCAGGGCCCATTTAAGTTATTCTTTTTCTGAAAGAATGTTATATTTACATATAATTAGACACCTTAATGTCCCAATGCAATTAGGGCTTCAGAACTTGAATAAATGCCGAAAACTATTTAGGTAAAATACTTTTTTGCTGTTGACAGGTTAACAGAAGAGATATTAAAGAAATTTTAGCAAAAGATTAATTAACTTGAAGTAAATATAACTTATTAGTTATTACGTCCCACCTTAATCTACCCATCTTTGAAATTATTTTTTGGATAAAAAAACAGGATGATAGGTGCTATTCAATTTAATAAAGTAACATTTCAGAAACTTACAGATTTTCGAACCACCGGTCTTATCGGGCTGTGCAACTGTGTTTTCTTATTTTCTTTAGCAGTATGTCTTTGTAGCTGTTCAACCACTTCTCTTCTTCCAAGTCAAAAGAACATAGTTATCACACCATGGAAATCTTTTAAAGAAGCTGAAACAGCTTTTGAAAAGATTACTCCTTACCAGACACAGAAAACGGAGTTAGAAAAGATTGGCTTTGCACCCCGGGCGACATCTAATTTCACGGTCCTCAACTATCTTGATATTATGGAGCGCTTCATGCCCAATCAATCAATTACTAAAGAAGACCTCGCAGCTGGGTTACAGGATTGTCTTGCCGATCAAGAACAATGTTATGCCTATGAAATTAATATCCGCAAATTTAAATCGCAGCGATTTGGTAATGTTTTTCTTGACCTCTTCAATTTTAGACGTAAAACCAAAGTCCGTGGTTGGGAGTTCAATGCCTTAATTGTCTTGAAGGACGGCTTGGTTGTCTACAAGCTCAGCAGTGGAGCTCCGATGACCGATGAATTACATGACAGTAAAAATCCTCTTGGGCCGCTGCAAAGTGCTGATAAATTCATCTGGGCTGTTTCACAGTAATATAAGAATTATTCAACAAAAGGTATGGACTGTCTCGTTTAAAAAATCATTTGCAGCAAAAATTAATAGAGCAGCCGCTTTTCACCTTCAATCCGCTGGATTGCACCGATAGCCTGGGTCACCTCCAGGACTCCCATATATTCATCTGACTCGCTGTAAACCGGGTAGTAACGGATCAGGATCTTGTCCCCCCTGAAATCAATCCAGAACTCGGCATGATCCATGGTGCGATCCTTGAAGCCGGTGACAATCTGCCGGACCATATCAACACTTTTCTCAGGATGACATTTTTCTACTTTACGGCCGATTACCGAGCGGGTTCTCGGGAAAAGCTTCGTCTTGTCCAATTTGTTGAAGTAGGCCACGGTATCTTCCGCATCCACAAACGTCACTTCAAAAGGCAGGGTTTCCATAATAGCGTCAATCTGTTCATAAGAAAGATTTCGGATCAAACGTTTCTTTGCCTCGCTGTCCTTTTCCACTTCGGCCAGCATCTGGGCAAAATGGACTCTTGCCTCGTCTCCGTAAGTCTGCTGGTCCAGGGTTTTAAAAGAATTCAAAAGAGACGTATTATCATCATCGGTGAAGACCTTTCGGCCCATGGCATAAAGTACGTCGTTTTCCTTCCAGATATGTTCCGCCCGTATTTTGAGATATTCAAAGCCTTCGGCGACATATTTCTGCCTTGCTGCAGAAGTTGCATCTGCCAGATTCGGCAGCTCATTCATCATCCGCTGCAGCAGTTTTCTCTCTGCGTCGTGCTCCATGAGCATAACACCTATCGGTCCGCCCTCTACAGGGAGCCCTTTTGTTTGCATCAATGGAAAAAGAAACTTCTCCTCCTTTGTATTATGTATCTTGTCACCGAACTCCAGAAGGAAATCTATAGCTCTCTGCATCTGCAACGGGGCCTTGACGGATTCATCAATCCTTTCGAGGCAGTTCTTCAATACCGCCATGGCCCGTTCAATCATTTCATGTTCTGCCACGAGAAAATCATCCCACCTTGTATAGTTTTCCATTATGCGCCTCCTGAAGAAAAAAATGTCTAGTCTTCCTTTATTTTATTCAGATTATTAATTCAGATTATTAATTTTTTCAAAAGTTATCCATAACAGCTGATTTGCCTAAACATTTACAGGAACAGATGAGATAAAACCTTGACCTGGGTCAACTGCAGCTCATTTATTTTTCACTATTAAATAGTAGACCACGATCAACAATAAAACTTTATTTAAACTTCAAAGATACTGGTTATATGGTTAGAAAATAATAAACTGTACCAACAATTATTACTGAACCTATGCGGAATACCTGATTATAGGCAATCAACTCTGTAGCCAGTTTTGGCTGAAATATACCGGCATAGAATGGAAACTGATGCCTTACCGCACGCATGGGTGACGAAAGTACGTTTCCGGCCAGCAGGGCCAAAACAACCTCTCTGGTTCCCAAACTGCCGCTATCAAGCAAGGCGCCCGCTGCGGCAAGACCTGCACTGATTTCAGCTGAAAGTTGCAGAACAACTACCCCCAAACTTTTCGGATCCAGCCAGGCCAGAAGTTTTACATGCTGAGCCATCCATTGTTCCACCAAGGCGAATGTCCCGATCCGGTTAAGAAAAAAAACCGCCGTATAGATCGGGACAGTAAAAATAAGTATACGCTTAATCCTCTTCCGAAATCGCCCCCAGGCCTTTTGCAGGGCCTGCGGTATACTATTGACCGTGTTTTCCTCAAGCCTGCAGGTGACACAGTGCTCTTTGCGGCCGGGAAGCACAATTTTACCTGCAACCATAATGAAGACAGTGCGCAGGAATGCTGCAAAAAGGGTTAATGCCACGTAAATAAATGCCGTACCTTTCAACATGGGCACGGCAAGAAAAAACAGGGTGGGGAGATGCAAAAAATAGGTGGGCAGACTGTTAAAAAGATTGGAAAAAACAAGCTCCCGCCTGCTGATCTTGCCTTGCTCATATGCTTCCGAGAGCATTGTATTGGCAGATACAGCAGAAAAAAAGGCCATGGAAAAACTGGCCCCGGTAATATCCGGCAGATGGGACCTCCGTATCAGTGGAGATGAAATTTGGGCAACCCTGTGTGTCCAATTCAACGACTCGATAATATTACCGATCATCAATCCCAGAGAGATAAAAAAAACAAGTCTCAGAAGAGGCCAGACCAAACCTTTCCAGAGTATGAGAAATATTTCCGGCTGCTCCATGATCATTCCATTTCAGTTACCATAATAGAAATGACAGCAAAAATTGTTTTATATACATATAATAATATATTAACAGTTTGGTGTTTTTTATTTTTTATTTCTTCAGTCAGCCTCCAACTAGCCTGAACCATTAAACTTTATTGCATAACATAACTTTTGACATTACATTTCAAAACATCTCACATAAATAAAGAACCTTGAATTCCCTTCCTGTTTTATGATAGCCTCTTGCACATTTTGAGGACGGGATATATTTACATTTAATCACTGCAACAGCAGTAGAAAAGTCAAATTTAGAGCTGTTTTCTCTCGTTGAAGTTAGAAGGGTATCATGTCGAAATCTCTCATAATAGTTGAATCGCCGGCAAAAGCCAGAAC
>JAFDCR010000004.1 GCA_019312685.1 Deltaproteobacteria bacterium
GTTTTTTTCTCTGAATTGTGGTGCATCTTTTGCAACAATTTACGATATCCATTTTTTTCAAAATAATAAACTCGCGGTGAACGGATAAAGTGATGAAAAGGAACTTACAATTCCGGATTTAAAAAATTAGGACAATAGCGGGATTAATTGATGACTCCAGCAATTATAATTTCCTTTTTTCTTGGATTAATCTTTGGCGGCATTTTAACAGCCGCTGTATCAATTAATGAATTAAACCGTCTCAGGAAAATGTTATCTGCTGATAAGGAGAAGAAAGCTGAAGTGCTTGAAAAATCAGCAGTAATGAAAAAAATAGCAAATCCGGAGGGGAATTATTAAGAAAAATATTAAGACTAGGGGGAAGCGATTTTTTCTATAAAAAGGACAAAAAAAGACCCCAATCTGCTTCCCTCTGTGCTTTTGATCGCTTTAGTATGTATGTCGGAAGCCGTATGGGGTTAAATATATATATAATACATTTTTTCTTATCGTCAAGTTAAAAATGAATAGCTATTCATTTTTTTGTTTTTTACTCACTGCGCAGAGCATCTACCGGATTTAAAGCAGCGGCACGGCGGGCAGGCAGAATACCGGCCAGTAGACCGACCGCTGCCGCCAGCAGTTCAGCAGCTATCACATATGTCCATGAAACATGTGTATGCAAAGCCGGCACCAGGACTCCCAGAAGCCAGGCTCCGCCTATACCTAGCACCAGGCCGGCAAGCCCCCCGATAGAGGCAAGGATTACAGACTCACCAAGCAACAGCCCGAGAATCTGATTCTTTTCCGAGCCGACCGCCCTCAACAACCCAATCTCATTTGTTCTCTCATTTACGGCTATAGTCATAATAGTGAGTATGCCGACTCCGCCAACCAGCAGAGAAATCCCCCCTAGACCGCCGACCGCCAGGGTTAGGATATTAAGTATTTTGCCAAGCACTTCGAGCATTTTCTCCTGGGTTGTTATGGTGAAATCTTCACTCCCGTGACGGTCAATCAAGACCTTTTTGATCTGGGCCGAAACCTCTTCTGCCGAACTGCCCTCCTTATAGAGAACATCGATTTCCATAAGGCTTTCCCGGTTGAACATAGAAAGGGCTTTGGCCGTAGGTATCCATACGACATCATCAAGATCGAAACCGAGCATCTGGCCCTTGGATTCCATGGAACCTATGATCCTGAAGCTCTCTGAACCGATACGGATCCTTTTACCCAATACCTGACCGGAACCAAAAAGTTCTTCCCTGACCCTACTGCCCAAGACTGCAAATGAACGTGCAGAACGGGGAGGATCGTCAGGCAGGAATCTTCCGGCTGACATTTTAAGTTTGAAAACTTCCGGTGCGGCGTGGTCAATGCCGTAGATAGTTGTTCTTCTCTGTTTCTTACCTGCCTTGACCGAGGCATTTCCCTGAACAACAGATACCACGTCAACTACCTGCGGTATTTTTTTCAAGGCCTGCCCGTCCTCAATACTCAACGGTCTGACATTACTGATCAGGGCGCCTGAAACGCCGTGGGTTGTTACCCTGCCTGGATTGATCCCGATAAGATTCGTGCCGAACTGGGTGAATTCAGCCAGCATGAACCGGTGCAGACCTTCACCGAGCGATGTGAGCAGCACGACAGAGCCGATCCCAACAGCGATTCCCAATGCTGTCAGGAAACTACGCATACGCTGTGATCGTACGGCACTAGTGGTCAGTTGGATAAAATCCTGGATGCGCATATTTCCTCAATTTTACAATTCCTTTGAATCCGTGAGCAGTTGGATGTATCACGGATTCAAAAATTTCTATCTGCGTGACAGAGCCAGGGCCGGCTCCAACTTAGCGGCCCGCAGGGCAGGCAATACTCCGAAAATAATCCCTGTGGCCAAAGCCAGGCCCGTAGCGATAACCGGCGACCAGGGGGCAAGTGCCAGAGAATATTCTGGGAAAAAACCCGCCAGTACCTCCATGGCTCCAAATGCCAGGATAAAACCTAAAAGGGCTCCGGCAATGGATAGCAATGCTGATTCAGTCAAGAACAGTCCCATGATCTGTGACTGGGGCGCCCCCAGTGCTTTCAGCAGACCGATCTCTGAACGCCGGCTGGAGATGGACACAAGCATTATATTCATGATCATGATACCGGCCACCACCAGGCTGATGGCAGCTATACCGCCGACAGTCAGTGTAAGCGCCCTGAATATCCGATCAAACGTGGCAAGGACAGCATCCTGGGTGATAACAGTGATGTCATCTTCACCCTCGTGCCGGGCCTTGATAATAGAGAGTATTGCCTTCTTGGCGCGCCCAATTGCATCCTCATTTATTGCTTCGACCACTATGCGGAAAAGAGAAACCCTGTTGAACAGCGATTGTGCGGTTGCCACCGGAATAATGACAACCTCGCCCATGTCCTCTCCAAGGGAGACACCGGTATCAGCCAGTACACCGATTACCCGGAAGCGGCGGTCGCCGATCCTGACCCACTTGCCAAGAGCCTGTTTGTTGCCGAAGAGTTCCTTCCTGCCCTTTGACCCTATAACACAGATATTGCCGCCCCGGTCGAGATCTCCGGGCGGCAGGAAACTGCCCTGCCCCATGGTCAGGCGCCGCACCTCAAAGAGATCGGCACTTGAACCGAGCACGATCATTTCCCTTTCCAGCTGTTTTACGGAAACCGGTGCCGAACCAGCAATTATGGGGGCCACACGCCTTACGGCTGTGGACTGTTTCAGGGCTATGGCATCATCAAGGGTGAGATCACGGGGAGTTTCCCCCAGAAGCGGCGGCGGGCCGCCTGTGGTTTCAGAACGTCCCGGGATCACTATAAGGAGATTGGTACCCAGAGAGGCAAACTGGTCTATGACATAGCGCCGGGCACTGTCGCCGAGAGATATGAGAAGAATAACCGAGGAGACGCCGATGGCCATGGCGAGCAGCATAAGGCTGGTCCGGCCCCGGCTTGCGGATGCCGCCTGCATGCTGAAAAGCGCGATGTCCCTGGTCCGCATTATAAAACTCCTTCAGGATGTTGGAAGATCATTCACATAACCGCAGTTAATTATACCCGGTTACCAGTATCTTCCTCGATAAACCCGTCCACCATTTTTATCCTGCGTTGGGCCCGCATTCCCAGTTCCGGATCATGGGTTACCATGATTAATGCCATTCCCTGGTCGTTTAATTCCTCCAGGATCTCTACCACGTCATTGCCTGATGTCCTGTCCAGGTTGCCGGTCGGTTCATCTGCCAGAATAACAGAGGGCTTCATTATGGTGGCCCGGGCAATGGCAACCCTCTGCCGCTGTCCGCCTGAAAGCTGGTCCGGACGGTGATTGATTCTGTCCCCCAACCCAAAAGCTTCAAGTGTTTCGTGGACTCGTTTTCTCCTTTCAGCCTTATCGACACCGGCCAGAACAAGCGGCAGTTCGACATTCTGTTCAGCGGTAAGTCGCGGCACCAGATGAAAAAACTGGAACACAAAACCGATCTTATGGCGTCTGACATCTGCCTGTTCCTTATCATCAAGGCTGGTTGTCATAATATCATCGAGTTCGTAAATACCGTTGTCCGGCCTGTCAAGAAGTCCCAGTATATTCAGCAGGGTTGATTTACCGGAGCCGGACGGTCCCATGATAGCTATATATTCACCCTTTTCAGCAGAAAATTCGATATCGCGGAGCGCATGGACCCTTTCCTCGCCTACAAGGAAAACTCTCTCAATATTCCGCAGCCTTATCATTTTCTGAATCCGTGACTGAAAGCTTCAAGCTGGATTATTCGTCGAAAATTTTTCCCCGGACACCATCTTTCAGCCCGGGCTTATCAGTGGAGACAACCACCGTATCACCTTCCTGCAAACCATCAACTACCTGGGTATTGTCCCAGTTTGACAGACCTGTCCGGACAATTCTTTCCTGCAGAGTTCTGCTTTGCGGCAGATAAACATATACCTTGTTATTGTCCAGCAGGGCCTGGGTTGGAATTCGCAGGACATCATCCGCCACCTCGACAATAATTTCCACATCGGCACTGTAGCCTGCCAGGAAATCCTTGGTGTCTTCCGGCACGACGAATTCCACCTCAACATCAACCGTACGAGCCTGTTTTTCAAGGTCGAGCACGAAAGGATCAATCCGCCGGACTCTTCCGGCAAAATACCGATCACCGAAAGCATCCATGATAACCCTGGCATCCATGTTGATCTTGACCGCCGGGGCATCGACTTCATCAATGGGCGCCGTAACATAGAAGCAGGAGGTATCCAGGAGTTCAATGGCCGGCGGGGTGGGAATCCCCGGTGGCGACGGGGTGACGTATTCATTCAGTTCCCCCGTGATTTTTGCAATGATTCCATCAAAGGGCGCCACAAGCCGGGTGCGGTCCAGCTGGGCCTTCAGCACCCCGAGACGGGACTGAATGGCCTTCATATCCGTAATTGCCGCCTCGTAACCGACCTGCTTCACTTTTGCTTCGGTCACTATCTTATCCGCATCCTGCTCTGAAATGGCATTGTCACGGATTAGCTGCTGCATTCTCTCTGCCTCCCTCCCGGCTATTTCCGCCTGGAGTTTAGCTGCCGCCGCTTTGGCTTTTGCCGCTGTTACCTGGCTCTCTACCAGGATGGCCTCAGCCTTGAGATCTTTATTCCAGAGTTCCATCAGCAGCTGGCCCTCTTTGACGGAATCTCCTTCCTCCACATCCAGAAGACTGATCTGGCCGCCTGTTCCAGGTGAAAGATTGGCCTTGCGGCAGGCATTCAAGGTGCCGGCACGCGTATTTGCCACGATCTTTTCAACCTTGCCCCGTACTGCCTGCGCAACAGTCACTTCGACTTCCTTGGGACGTGTTTTATACCAGACAAGGCCACCGGCAAGAACTATCAAAAGCACCAGAATGAACCAGCGGAAACTGTGTCGGCCCATATATTCTCCTTTTCACTGATGAAAAGATTATGCAGCAGTATAACAGAAGATTGCCAGTAAGTAATATATTACCCGTTCGGGCTCAGCCCCGGATGGAGTACCCCCCGTCAACCACTATGGTCTGTCCCTGTATCATTGATGCCAGATCACTGCACAGGAACAGGGCGACATCAGCTACGTCTTCAGGGGTAGTAAGTCTTCCCATGGGTGTTTTGGAAATTGCTGTATCCAGAATCTCCTGGCGATTGGGGAATTTTTTCAGGGCTTCTGTATCCACCGCCCCGGCACTGATTGTATTGACATTGATTCCTTTGGGCCCCAATTCCACGGCCAGATGGCGCACCAGCGACTCTAGCGCGGCCTTTGATGCCCCCACCGCCGTATAATTCTCAATGGCACGTACGGCACCGAGACTGGAGACTGCCATGATCCTTCCTCCCGGCTGCATAATCCCGGCACCTTCCCTGACCAGAGACAACAAGGCCCTGGCATTAATATCCATGGCCCAGTTCCAGTGCCTGCTGCTTAACTCAAGCGCGGGCTTGAGAACTCCCGATGCGGCATTGCTCACCATGATATGCAGTTCGCCGAATTCTTTTTCTATAAGATCAAACATGGCTTTGACATCCTCATCATTTGCCACATTTGCCTTGACAACGAAACATTTGACACCGCACCTTTCAATTTCTTCAGCGGTTGATTCGGCATCCCTGCGATGCCGGACGTAATTGACCACTACGTTGATTCCGTTCCGGGCAAATTTTATGGCAATTGCCCGGCCGATCCCTCTTGAACCGCCGGTAATCAACGCCATCTTACCTTTGAGTTGAAACATATAAGTTCTCCTGTTTTTTTTTAGCTGCAAAGAGGACTTTCAGGAAATGATCCGATTCTTCCGCCTGCCTAGAACCGCTTACGGCAGAATAACTAAATAATATTACTATTGAAACAGACTGAAGATTACCCGCTACGTATCAGCCTTTCAAGAGGATTCTTTAAGTCTTGCCGCGAAACGTCTGCATGCACTCACCATTATCCGTATCGGATTGAAGGATTCAGGTTTGAGTATCCCGGGTGTCCTGAAACCATCAGCATTGAATTCCGCAGGTTTTGCCAAGGGATAATCGAGCCTATCCGTTTCAGAGCCGGCAAGACCGCGTTTTGCACACTCCCGCCAGACTGCACTCTTAGCTAAATCGAGGTTTAATAGCTGTAACAGTGCTGTATCTGCCGCAACTGGGTTGATTGCTCCTCCAAGCAGTCCCAGAGAGTAGGGTCGGCCTGCGACAGGACCGGTGGTGTGCATGGCGATAATCCCGTCAATTAATGTGATGCCCGGAGGAAGTACTGCCAGAAGATCCACCAGGTAAGAGGCGAACCTGCCTTTTTTGTCTCCGTAGCGCAGGTGCCAGGCAGGTTTCTGGAAACCCATCACCGTGCCGAAATAATTTTTTACTGCCAATGTCATGTAAAACTGGCTGTGCGCCTTTATCCTGGGAAGATTTACAAGCAGATCACATTCCAGGGCAGCCCGTGCCACTTTCACCTTCAAACCACCGGCAAGCATGGCCGGCGTTGCGTGATCAAAATCGATCAATCCAACCGGCAGACCGGCAAGGGCCTGCTCAATCCCTGTTGCCCGCATGACTCCCCGGGCCGTACCAAAGGCCGGTGAATCGCCAATCGAGACAACTGCCCCCTGCTCAATGAACCATTCCGCTGCCGCAGCTACAAATTCAGGATGTGTACAGGCCAGGTGTTCATTGCTTCTCCCGGTTAACAGATTCGGCTTCAGCAGGACACGGGTTCCGGCTGACACCTTGAACTGCAGAGCTGCACACAGCCGGTCCACAGCATCTGCCATTTCCTTACGGAAGTATTTTTTCTGATGTAATAATCCAACAGACGTGGAGTTGATAATCATTTGGCGGGCCAGATGAATATTTTATTATAGAAAATATTTGGGGAGGCCATAATAGAAAAAGGCCCGCTTTGGGGGACAAAGCAGACCTTCTTCAGGAGAAAGGAGATAAGAGTATCACTCTTATTAAGATATATGCAAACGCTGTGCCAAATTTCATGGAAATTAATTTTCTCAATGGAACGCAGCACAGAAGCGGAATACATCCTTTCCCCTCAATTATTTTATAATCGCCGAAGTACAATTTTTTGTACTTTTGGGACCGCAAATCGGCACCCGACAGCAAACAGGCAAATATTTAACCAACAATAACAAACAGATAGATGCTTTTAAAAAATTGTACCCCGTCTAAAAAACTGTATCGGCAGCTGACCGGCCATACCTGGTGCGGCTTATATTCCCTTTATCCAATTAGTACTCGAGAATGCCAATCAAATAATCCCCCACCATCTCAAACGGTTTTTGCCCAGTTTAAAAGGCCCCCTGCAAGTAAAATTTCCCGGTGCCTGTCAGATATCTCAAGGATTGCCTGTATTGGTTTTGAATCTATCAGGACGGTAATTTGTTGTTCTCCTGCAGAAATCTTCCTGCGTATCTCCGGGATCTCAACACGTGCTCCCTGCTTCAACTCCTCATAGTCCTGAGGATTTTCAAATGTCAGCGGGATTATGCCGAAATTAATCAGATTTGCCTTGTGGATGCGGGCAAAACCTTTTACAAGCTTGACCTGGACCCCAAGGTATCGCGGCGCCAAAGCGGCATGTTCCCTGGAGGAGCCCTGGCCGTAATTTTCACCCCCTACTACCATCCCTCCAAGGTCTCCTGCAGAGGCATCCCGGGCGCGTTGAATGAATTCCAAATCAACACTGTTAAACACGTATTCGCTAATCGCCGGTATATTGCTGCGTAAAGGCAGGATCTTTGCTCCTGCCGGCATAATATGGTCAGTGGTAATATTATCCCCGACCTTCAGCAGTACTTTTCCCTGCCAGGTTTCCGCCAGAGGCTTGAATTCAGGAAAGGGTGCAATATTGGGCCCCCGGATAATCTCGAACTCTTCACCCTGATCCTTCGGCTGCTCGATCCTCTGGTCGCCAAGCAGGTATCTTTCCGGGAGATCAAAATGTGGATACTCCCCCAAATCGCGCGGATCGGTGATCCTTCCCATAACTGCAGATGCCACCGCAACCTCAGGGCTGCACAGATATACCTGGTCGTTGACTGTACCGCTGCGTCCGGGGAAATTGCGGGGAAAGGTCCGCAGTGATATTGCATCGGTCGGCGGGGCCTGGCCCATGCCTATACATCCCAGGCAGCCGGCCTGGTGTACCCTGGCGCCCGCTTTGATGAGGGTCAGCATATCGCCCTGTGCTGTTATATTTTCCAGAACCTGGCGGCTGCCGGGGTTTATCTCAAAGCTGACATTTGAGCTTACCTCCTCCCTTTCCAGCACCTTGGCAACAACCATTAAATCACGCAGGGATGAATTTGAACAGGATCCGACAAGAACCTGTGATACAGGCTTGCCTGCAACCTCTGAAACCCTGACGACATTATCAGGTGAAGAAGGACAGGCGATCAGAGGTTCCAGGCCGGACATATCTATATCGACAATTTCATCATATTCTGCATCCTCATCAGCTGTCAGAGGCTGCCACAAATCACCGCGCCCCTGACTTTCCAGAAATTTCCTGGTGTTTTCATCAGAGGGAAAAACAGAAGTTGTCGCACCGAGTTCTGCACCGAAATTCGTTATAGA
>JAFDCR010000005.1 GCA_019312685.1 Deltaproteobacteria bacterium
GTTTTTTTCAGGATATCTCCTCCCCTGAAAATTTTAAACATATCATCGCCAGGTTGATGCTACTGACTGATAGCGATACTGAAAAACTTAAGACCCTGCACCAGGTACTTCTCTTTTTCCCCCCGGAAATCATTCTTGTTCTGGGCCCGGTCATCAAGGAAAGTGAGTCCCGAAAACTACAACAGATGGTCATTGAAGTAATAGAACACCAGTGCCGAAAAGACATCGAGCCTCTTGAAAGATTATTGGAACAGCATGACTCTGATTTAGATGAGAAGCTTCTGGTCATCCTAAACCATTTACAGGGGGACCGGATAAATAACATTTTCTTTAAGATGAGCAAACACCCCTCTGATAAGGTACGCAGGAATGCCGTCAAAGAGTTGATTGCCAGGGATCCCAACTACGCCCAGAAGCTGTTTTCACTTATTGATGATCCCAGCGAAGGGGTGCGCACAAGCTTCCTTGCCGCTGTAGCGAAACAAAGGTCCACTGTGCTTGAAAACATGCTGCTGAATTATCTGAGAGAAAATTCCGCCCAAAAAGATCCAACCCATATCCTAGCCTGTTTTAAGGTCCTTGGCCGCTGTGGCTCTAACCACGCAATTCCGTTCCTGAGCGGAATACTCTTAAAAAAGGGATGGAACCGTTTTATAGGTTTGGGCAAATCGATTTACCGGGAAGGAGCAGCCATTGCCCTTGCATTGCTCGATACAAAGGAAGCAAAGAACGTTCTCCTGAAGGCTTCAACTAGCAAATTTCAGGTAATCAGGGAAGCCTCCCAAAAAGCAATGGCGAAAAGTGATGTTTCAGGAGAAAACACCAATGACTGATGCTCCTAAGTACAGATCCTATTCCCAGTTTGAAGAATTCCTGCATAACTTTTACAGCCTGACCCAGATTGCAAGAATTCACCGGGACAACCATAAGCTGGTTATTGAGGGAATTGAGAAATTCACCAAATCCATAAACAGATGCATGCAGCATGAATCATTGACCTTCAAAATCTCCAACGATCAGTTGTATGTTGAGGATGAAAAGCTCCCCTACAACAAAACGACAAAACATCTTTTTGATAACATTGTACGATATTTTGATATCCGAGGATTGGAAGGATTGCATTTATTCAAAGCCAGCAAACAGGCCTCAGAAAAAGAGATTCTGACTTTCATGCGTTTGCTGGATAATTCAAGGCAGCAACCGGACCCTCTCACCTGGCTCCAAAACGGTCTTGGTACGAAAAATATCAAGTGGGTTGAAATAATTAAAAAGTCGGAAACACCCCAGAGTGATAAGGAGTCCTTGTATAAAGACAAGGCGGAACGCAGGGAAAGGGCCAGAAGAGACTACACTTATACTATGGCCTCTTTCCAGGAAGTTACCCAGAAGATTACAGGCAAGAGACAGGCCGGCCTAAGAAAAACCGTGCGTGTGGTCCAGGACATGACATCGAACCTTCTTGAGGATGACGAGGTTTATTCTGCTATCAGCACACTCAGGGTATTTGACGATTACATCTTCACACATTCGGTAAACGTTGCCATATTATCCATGTGTATTGGCAGGCGTCTAAACCTCTCCCGTCGCTCCTTGGCGCGTCTTGGCATCTGTGCCCTTTTTCATGACCTTGGAAAAACTGAGATTCCTTTCGAAGTTCTGAACAAACCTGCGGACCAACTGGATAACAGTGAGCTCAAATTGATGGAGGCCCATTCACTGAACAGCGCCAGGCTGATCGCAAAACTCGGTGCCTCCAGCGACAGCAAGGCGAGACTCATGCTACCGCCTTTTGAGCACCATCTGAAATACAACCTGTCCGGCTATCCTCATGTCAACTGGCAAAAATCACTGACCCTTTTTGGAAGAATCATCGCCATCTCAGATGCATATGACACCCTGACGTCGTCACGGGTCAGTCGGAGATCTGTCTTGAGTCCGGACCGCGCCCTGGGCTTCATCTTCGATCGTGCCGGTAAAGATTATGATCCCATCCTGGTCAAGCTTTTAATCAATATTCTTGGATTATACCCGGTCGGCACCCTATTGAAACTTGACTCCGGAGAACTGGCCTTAGTTGTCAGTTCCGAAAGAAAGAAGGGGGTAAAAAGACCATTGGCCTGCGTTCTGGAAAAAAATATTGACGGCACTTATCAAAAAGGAGAAACCATTGATCTGAACGAACGCGATAGCAAAACAGGCGACTATGTAAGGGAAATTATCGAGACCTATCACCCTTCTAATTTCGGAATCCAACCTCTACAACATATCTTTTCCAGTAATTGATTGAGTTCAGCTGTAATCCATGTTCTCCTGTGTCTCTATATATTTTTTCAGAGCCTCATGCGTACTTACCTCAAAGTATTTTCGATTTATTATCCCCGTCTATTTATAATCTTCGGGATTTAATTCCTCAACCCAATCCTCCCTGATAATCAGTTGCTGAAAGGTGCCTGTTACCAATGGAAATTTACCGGTGTGAATAATTATCGGATCTTTCTGTATTTCAGGGATAATACAGTTAATGGTCTTGAGGTCGATTTCCCTTGCCAACTTGTCGAAACCGGACTGATTCAATTCAATCCCGTTTACATTGAATCGCATGATGACTTCATCATCGCTCAAGTTCTTGCCTGCAGCGATTGACGACTGGAAGACATACAGGTTGAAAGGCCTTCTTTCCTTATTCATGGCCCGGTGCAGTGCCTTGTCACAGCTTGAAAGCCTGTCAGCCTGATTTATCGCCGGTGAAATCATTATTCTCTTTTTGCCGTCAAGCAGATATGCCGGTGGTTTATTATGATAGACAACACCGACCCCCAACTCAAGAATAGGCAGCTTGTATTTTCTACTTTTGACATTATACCGGTTAATGATATGCAGCATATTTATCGCCAGACCACAGGCTCTGGAAACACAGTACCTTCCCGCCTCATCATCCTTACGTTCTAAGATGGCGAGTATAATTGCATCCCCTTCGATAAATACCTTGAGGGCCCCATACTGTGACACAATCTCGGAAATCGGATTGAAAAAATTCAGGCTGAAGTAAGAGGCCGGGTTTAAACCGCTTTCATGAAGCTGCCGTGTAATGTCAGTTGCACCGCGGACATCGGCTTTCATTATTACATGACTGGTGACCGGTTTTGTAATAAGTTCAAAAACCTGTTCCTGCGGGAGAAAATATTCATACAGGGTATTGTTTGTTTTTGAGAGAGCAGCGGTTTTGTCGTCGGTAACCAGGTTTATTCTGTCCAGGACCTGCTTTAGAAGCTTATAATTCTGCAGATCGCTATGGTATTTAAAAAAACCTTCCAGAAACCTGAGAAAATATTCATGCTTTTGTTGCACCTTAAGCCTTTCTATCCTCATTACAGTTTTCTTCAGGTTCACAAGTGAAACAGATTGACCGTAATAGGTTTCCAGCCTTTTCAGATGGGTGAGTACTCTTTTTTTGGCGCTGCCTGATGTAAGATATTGCAAAACCTGCTGTGGAGCAAGAGGAGGGCAGTATTACTGATATATTGATTTCATCTCATAAGAAGCAAAAATCCTTTGGATAAGTTTTTTCTGTTTAAAGGCATCATAAAATAAATTAAAAATGTTTTTTTGCTCCTTCA
>JAFDCR010000006.1 GCA_019312685.1 Deltaproteobacteria bacterium
ATTTTTTTATTTTTCAAGTCCGAACCATTACCATCCCTGATAGACAACCGCACCGACCCCGTGAAAGGAAAGTTCACTGTCGGTTTCCTGCAGGCCCAGTTCCAAACCGCCGATATAGAAGACACCGCTCCTGAAAAAAAGCTTGTACATTTTGTACAAAAAACGCATCAGCGAGGAATCCCGGCTTTTTTTCTTGTAAAGGAATCCCGTACCGTTATCAATGCCAAGGGCCAGTTCGCTTTCCCTGCCATCATGACGACGTATGTTAATGAGCAGTACGCAAAGAGCCGGAAACTGATCTTGGTATTTTTTTTGGTAATAGGCAGCGTGTGAAATGGAGTCAATGGCATTCCAGAAGCATTCTTTCATTACGAGCCGTTTGCGCATCCAGGCATGTTTTACCTCAGGCTTGTCACTTTTTGCCACTGTTTCATCTGAATAATCGATATAGGAAGAAAGGTGCGAGTGCTGCAGCAGGGAATAAGCCCGTTCCATATATGAGCTATGGTCTTTGGTAGTCCGGATGCGTTTGCGCTGCTCCCACCATTTTAAGGAATGCCATTGAGAGAATTTCTGATCATTAAAGACAAAGAGAAAACCGTCAATTACGGAAATCCGGTCAAGGGAAAATTCTTTCTGCCCCAGGAATTCATGTAACACCTGCGAAATTGTTTCACGGGCTGTTGTGATCATTTTATTGTTGTTATTACGGCAGGGATGCAAGGTTACAAGATCGATTTCCTGCATATTTGTAAGAGGGATAGTTGCTGACTGGGAATGCTGAATCATGGCTGACTGTAAATTGCTGAGAAATTTCCGGCCCTCTCCTTGAATTATGCGATAAACGATTCGGGCATGTATACTGTAAATAATGTTTTTGTCGCAGCAGTATCGGCAGATCTGGAAGCGGAAACAGGTACAATGGTTGTGCAGCCTTTTTCCGAGTAATGACGGACTACATCCTCATCATCCTCAAGGAGATAAATTTGTTTCATATCGTCCGGGTTCTTCTGATCCATGCCTTCCCGGCTTGAGATCGTATCAAGGTGGTATTGTTTGAGATCCTGGCTGTTTCTGGCTATTATGTTGCCTGCAGAGACAATTTCACCGGCTTCATTTTTTTGGGAAATGGTGAAGAGATCCTGATCACGCCCGAATTCCAGGTCCATGTAATACTTGATTAGAGCATGACCTGAAAGGGCTTCACCTGCAACAATATCGGCATTGGCATCATCGTTATAGGTGGCGATATATATTTTATGACCATAACCCATGATTTTCCGGACAAAATCAGCAAATCCCTTTTTTATATTCCTTTGAATAAACTCGGCTGAAAGTTCGTTGCCGTACGCCAGGCCGCCGGTATGCAGTATGGTAATGGTGCGATCAAAGTCGATTATATATATGCGTCTTTCAGCTTCAGGAACCGGATTGATCTCCGACTCCGCCGTATTCTCTTTCTTTTTATTGAATAAACCAAACATTTAAAATTCCAGGGAAACTTGATTTCGTAAGTTTCCATATACAATATAGGGATATTTTATGCCAGTCTGCTTTTTTATGGGGATATCAGTTTTAATAGGGCATGAAGGCGGGTAATATCCGTTAGTATTTATAGATTGTCGACTCATCATTGCGGCAGGATAATTTTATTTTTTTCTGCCTGTAAAATTGAAACATTTGAATAAGTTAGCTTCATTTTTGGCAAGGGTTTCAGAATTCAAGATTTGTTGCAGTATGTTTGACTTTTCAGAGCATAAAATTGATAACGTTTGAACTCAGCGGCTAAATAAAAGCCTTGCCCGTAAGGCCGCCGCGCACTTTCTAGTCCGCTGAAGTGATTGGTTAGCCTTTTCTTTTTGATGCCTTTTTGTAAACGAGGTTCTTGTCCCTTTTGCCGACAGCAATAACAAGGACGACTATTTCCTTTTCAATTACTTCGTAAACCAAACGATAGCCTCTTGCTCTCAACTTGATCTTGTAGTGATTTTCGAAACCATACAGTTGGCTTGCCGGTACATGGGGTTTTTGAAGGCGTTCCTTTAGTTTTTTCTTCAGCTGGTCATGAATGGATGAATCGAGCTTTTTCCATTCCTTCAGGGCGGTGGGAAGGAATTTGAGCTTATATTTATATCTCATCGATATCAACTTCTACAGCTTTGATTTTTTCATTTTGTCGCTCTTTGACAATAAGGCCGAGTTGGTAATCCTCCAGCCTCTCCATAAGCTCTTCGTAAGTTGCGGCTGGTATCAGGTAAGCTGTCGGCTGGTTGTGGTTCAATATTGCGATTGGCTCACCATCGGATTGATCTATGAGGGCGCTGGGATTTCTTTTCAGCTCAGTTATGCTGGCAGAACAATTTGCAAGTATGGCTTTCATGGTATTCACCTCTGGTCTAAATTTAACGCTTTTTTATGGTTATAATTTAGCGCTAAATTTAATTTATATCAAGAGAATAATTTGATTTTATGAGGGCTAATAATTCATTATCCTAAAAATTTTCTGTATAA
>JAFDCR010000007.1 GCA_019312685.1 Deltaproteobacteria bacterium
ATATCATTCGTTTCACAGGAATCCAGTATAAGTTGTCCCTGGAGAAAATCAATTTGATTATCAAACCTCTGCAGGAAAAAGAATTAAGCCTTGAGCGGATATTGCAGGCCCATGCAGCCAAAGCCTATTATCTGTCGGATGTAAACATCGAGAATTGCAGAACACCCGTCGATTGCATAATGGGTTTTCTCTATCAGCGTAATGACACCATAAACTATGCATATTGGGCCATTACCAGATACAGTAAAATTTCTTTTTTAACAGCAGCAGACCTGGCTGATCTCACCCAGGAAGAAGCGCGGAGATACAGTGTTACCGAGAGACCTCCGTTTTTGCTGTATAATCCGGTAGGCAAGCTGATTCTGGGGCCAATGATTTTCGGTTTTACTCCATATTCATTCCGGATGTATAATCTGGAGGGTTTAAGGAGGCTGGTGGCCTTGCAGCTGGCCATCAGGGAAGCCGGAACAGAGAGAGACGGGATTTCCGGTTTTATCAAGAACGCGGGAGAATCTTTTAATAATCCATACACTGATGAGCCCATGGAGTGGAATTCCCAGGATGGCTTACTGGTGTTCACTGCTAGGGAGAATATTGGTTTAAAGAAATATTTTAAACTCAGACTTTAGTATCCGACCTCCCTGCCGGAAAGCCCCCATAACAGATGAAAGAAGTATTAAATCTACAAAAACCCGCCTAACAATTATTTCCTGTTGACATCCCCGTATATTTTCATTTATTTTTTTAGCAGTTAACTTTGGACAGACAGGTCGTCAATAATCTGATCTGACCTGTAAGCCGTAACACGTTTTTTTCACACTCCCAAGATAATTCATTGTGAAAGCAGGGATAGAAAATGCCCTGCTTTTTTGCTTAGCAGCCCCTTACTCTTAATCTTGATCCGCTTGTACAGTTCAAACCAGAATTTAACTGTTCATTGTTCCCTTTCTTACAGATTTCTCACTGCATGTTTATGTTTTGGCAATTTGCGATTTCTGTTATGACCCTATATTGAACAGTCTTGCAATAAGGTCCGGCTTGCTGTATACATTTCAGGCAGATTTTGTCTCAAAATTTTTTACTGCTGTAACAGACATTTTGAGATGTTTTTTTGTTGTCAACCATGCCACATTGTGGTATCAGTAATATTGAGGGAAATGTTGTTGAAAAGGGCTTCACCACTATCTTTACCCTGAAAGTTTTATCACTATTTGAGACTATTTTCCTATATCTGTTCAGGTAACCCTCTATTTCCTAAATATTTAACCGGTGAAGCCCTCCCTCATTAAGAAAGTTGTCCACTACATATTTTTTGTGCCTCAAGAATTATTAATGCCGTTATCCAGCATAACTTAATTTATCAGCAGTATAGTTTGGTTTGCCGGTTCACATCATTACCCCTCAGCAACAAAAAAAGTCTCTACAAGGGCAAGACACCTTGACTTTCCGTAAATAATATCTATGAGTTGGATAACCCTTTATTTTTTTAGTTTTATAGAAGAATCTAATATTAAATTTTTTTCAGGAGGACTGAAAAATGAAAACTGGAAGAATCATAATTTCATTGATCCTCGTCGTACTGCTTAACACTCTTGCTTTTGCCTCCAATGTTGAAACATACGGAGAAAAACTTACCCTTTCTGAGGTGACAAAAATTTCTGAAATACTTTCAGCACCGGAGCAGTTTGTTGGTAAAAAAGTCTTGGTAAGGGGTTTGGTTGTTGATGTATGTGCCAAGCGTGGCTGCTGGATGTCACTTGCCAGTGACAAACCATTTGAAAAAATCCAGATCAAAGTCCTGGATGGGGAAATCGTTTTTCCCATGAGTGCACGTGGCAAGGAAGCCCTGGTTGAAGGGGAGGTTGAAGTCCTCAAATACTCAAAGGAGGATGTAATCGCCTGGCTGCAGCATCAGGCCGAGGAAAAAGGCGAACCCTTTGACCCGGCAAATGTTACCAGTGGAATGACAGTGTACAGAATAAAAGCACTGGGTGCAGAGATATCAGATTGATTTAACTCTTTATTTTTCCCACAGGGGCTCATTATGAACTGGCGACGATGGAATAATATCATTCACCGCGATCTGGGCTATCTCTGCTTTGGCCTGACCATCATTTACGTGATTTCGGGGGTGGCAGTCAACCATATCCAGGATTGGAATCCCACCTATAAAATCGAAAAGGTCAAAAGCAATATTGGCCCGGTTTTAAGCCATGGCAGGTTGGTTACGGACCAAGAAACCAGGGAAATTTTAAAGAAACTCGGAGTAGGAACTGGGTTCAAGAAAAAATTTCAACCAAGCCCTGACTCTATAAAAATATATCAGGAGGGCAACATCATTGATGTAGAATTGTTAACCGGCAACGTAGTCCAGGAACAAGCCTCCAAACGTCCCTTTTTGTTCCAGTTCAACTTCCTCCACCTGAATCACCCGAAAAAACTCTGGACCTGGTTTGCAGACCTGTATGCACTTTGCTTGGGAATTCTGGCCGTCACAGGGCTTTTTGTTCTTAGGGGAAAAAAAGGTATTACCGGGAGAGGCGCATGGCTTACCGCTGCCGGTTTTATTTTCCCCCTCTTTTTTCTCTGGCTTTATAGTTAAATAACGCAGGTATGTATTTTACTCTCACAATACTTCAAAATAGCATTCAATATGTCTCGTTTTGCAATCCATAAAAAATTTTTTCTGACATCTTTGTCATATAATTGCCGACAAACATCTTAACTTTGCTCTTGCCTCCAAAATAGTCAATATTGAGGACAAAACATCTATACTTTACTTTCGATCCACCATTCCCAACCACCACATTGTGGTACTTTTTTCTTGACAATCCAATAAGTCTCTCTTTAAATAAAAACTCAATGCATAGATTCGGGGTGATTAGGCATGGTTTTTTCTTTTCAGTCAGGGCATTAGAAAGCGATGAGTAATACACAAAATTGTGGGTTCACCTATCGTGGCAGGCAAATAGTTTCCTGGTTTCTCGACCAAGGCGACTGCTTAAATAAAATTCTGAATGCGTGATGAGATCTAAGCACGGATTATAAATCACTTGGGTTACTGAAAGAAAAGGTAACCGATAAAGGTTAAAGTAATAAAAAAAA
>JAFDCR010000008.1 GCA_019312685.1 Deltaproteobacteria bacterium
ACCCATAACTGTTTATGGGGATTTTGATGCTGATGGTGTGACTTCTACAGCTATAATCTCAATGTTTTTTACAGAACTGGATGTCCCTTTAAGGTTTTATATTCCGGACCGCTTAACAGAAGGGTATGGCTTAAACATTGAGGCAATCAGGAAAATATATGAAAACAATAGACAGCAATGGGGAGAACCCGGCGTACTTATTACTACAGATTGCGGTATAAGTGATGGGGATGCGGCTGAAATCGCAAAACAGCTTGGTTTTACCTTAATAATAACCGACCATCATAAACCTCCGGAAAAACTTCCCCGGGCTGATGCCATTCTCAACCCACTTCAGCCAGGCTGTGACTTCCCTTGTAAAAATCTGGCAGGTGTAGGTGTTGCCTTCTACCTCATACATGGACTTCGTTCAGAACTGGTGGAAAAGGGGCATTGGCCTGAAGATAAAATACCTAATCTCAAATCATATATGGACCTGACAGCCATCGGTACAGTTGCCGACCAGGTGCCTATTACAGAATGTAACAGGATAATAGTCAAAGCAGGCCTGGAGGTCCTGAATCTTGCCGAAAGGGTAGGGTTGAGAGTGCTCCTGAATAACATCAAAGGGTATGAATCTGGTATAACATCTGAAGATATTGCATTTCGACTTGCACCCAGGATCAATGCTGTCGGCAGGATCGGCTCGGCCCAGAAAGCCGTTGAACTGCTGAACACTTCCGTTATTGAAGATGCTGAAAATCTTGCCTTTGAGCTAGAAGAGGCAAACCAGACCAGGAAAAACATCGAGACGGATATTTTCAATGAAGCAATACAAATGGTTCCGGCTAATCATTCTGCGGAGACAAATTCATTGATTCTTTACAAGGGCGACTGGCACCAAGGTGTGCTGGGCATTGTTGCCAGCAGGTTGGTTGAAAAATATAACCGTCCCGCTATTCTGCTAACTGACTGTATAATGGAAGATACTTCTGAGATGCAAGATTTGGTAAAGGGCTCAGGCCGTTCTGTTGAAGGAATTGATATCCATAATGCTGTAGCTTCATGCCGGGAACTGCTTGAACGATTTGGTGGTCATGCAGGTGCTGTCGGGTTAACTCTTCCCAGAGACAATATCGAATCCTTCAGACAGTGGTTTGATCAGATTATTGCAGAGGATATTTTGAAAACTCCCCGGACAGCAAATCTCATGATTGATGCAGAAACTACTCTGGAAATGCTTGTTGATAAAAATTTTATTTCCGCCTACTGCCTTCTTGCACCATTCGGTGCCGGCAATCCCGAGCCTGTTTTCAGCATGAACAGTCAGAAATTAATAAATCCGCGTCTGGTCGGCAGCAACCATCTCCGCTTTTCGATTGAGGAAAACAGCAGATATATTGATGGAATCGGTTTCGGCTTTGGTGATTTTCTTCAGGAGGCAAAAAAATCTTTGCTGGATATAGCTTTTAAATTGAGAACCAATTCGTATATGGGGCAGAATAAATGGGAAATGTATACAATTGCCCTTCGTCCAACCATTCAATAAATCCTTCTTTTTGGGGTGAGAAATTCATTTTTTTCAGAAGGGGAAAATATATTTTTTATTATACCTTTACATTACAAACATTTGTCTTTACGACAAAACATTTAACTTAACATAATATATGTTATGCGACATTCAATGTTTTATTATTGTTTTATTTTTTGTCTGCTGACAACAAACATTTAATTTCGTATATATTGTATCGCTTCTGTTTTATGTAATTTTATCAATTTATTTTTTTCAGGAAATTTACAGATGAGTAAAGAAATATATCAGGAACCGCTCGTAAGCCGTTATACCAGTCGCGAAATGCAGGAAATATTTTCTGAACGTACCAGGATTCTAACTTGGCGTCGCTGCTGGATTGCCCTTGCAGAGGCACAGAATGAGCTTGGTCTTTCAGAAATTGTCACCCAGGAAATGATAAATGAATTGAAAGAACAGGCGGAAGATATTGATTTTGATATGGCTGCCGCCAAGGAAAAGGAAATCCGGCATGATGTCATGGCTCATGTCTTTACCTATGGCCAAAAGTGTCCAAACGCTGAAGGTATAATTCATTTGGGTGCAACATCCCAGTATGTGGTCTGCAATACTGACCTGATCCTACAGAAAAAAGCTCTCAGGCTTGTTAAAGAAAGCTTGCTCAACGTGATTGCAAATCTTGCAAATTTTTCAAATAAATACAAATCATTAGCAACTTTGGGCTATACACATTATCAACCTGCACAGCCTACAACAGTAGGCAAACGCACTACCCTCTATATACATGACCTGCTGCTTGATCTTGACTACATTGAAAATCTTGAAAAACAGATAAAAGCCCGTGGGGCCAAAGGAACTGTCGGCACTCAGGCTACTTTCCTGGAATTGTTTAACGGTGATCATGAAAAAGTCAGGCAGCTCGACAGTTTGGTTGCCACGAAACTCGGCTTTGACGAGAGTTTTCCGGTAACAGGGCAGACCTACTCCAGGAAACTGGATATGAAAACAGCTGAAACCCTTGCAGGCATTGGCGCTTCGGCCCATAAATTCGCCGTTGATCTCAGGCTGCTGTCCAACCTTAAAATGCAGGAAGAACCGTTTGCCAAAAAACAGGTTGGCAGTTCTGCCATGGCTTATAAACGTAATCCCATGCGCTCAGAGCGCATGACAGGCCTGGCCCGCAAGCTCATGGGGCTTGTTGGTGACTTTTCGGCAACCTACGCAAATCAGTGGCTTGAGAGGTCGCTTGACGATTCAGCCATACGGCGAATGGATATTCCGCAAACATTCCTGCTTACTGACGCAATACTCAAGCTTTACATTAATATATCTTCAGATATGGTTGTATTTCCGAAACAAATAGAAAGGCATCTCAGGCAGGAGCTTCCCTTTATGGCAACCGAGAAAATTTTAATGGCCGGTGTAGAAAAGGGAAAAAGCCGGCAGGATTTGCATGAAATTATCAAAATGCATTCTCTGGCTGCCGGAAAAGTTGTGAAAGAAGAAGGCAAGGAAAATGATTTACTGAAAAGACTTGCAGATGACCCTGAAATTCCTTTTACAACAGATGAACTCGAAGCAATGGTTGGAAATTATCAACAATTTACCGGCAGAGCTGCAGAACAAACTGAAGAATTTCTAACTGCTTTTGTCCAACCCCGCCTTGAACCTTATAAGGATATCTTGGGAAAGGTTGATTCAGAACTCTCTGTATAGTTTCTCTTTGTTTTTGCTTCAAATATTTGTGGAAAAGTAAAAAAAATTATGTGCATCTATACAATTTGCAGGTGAAGGAAGTATTTTTCTTCGCTGGTTAACGGATTTCTTAAATTCTACGGATTGCTTCACTCTATTACGAAAACTCGGGGCTTCACCCTCAAACAGTTCGTAATAGGACGCTCCGCAATTTTTTGAATTTTTACAAAATCCGTTAAAGGCTCATCAAATAATTCCTTCACCTTCTGCTACAGATATTGTTATTACCTGTAAAAAGTTAAGGGGCACAAAAAAT
>JAFDCR010000009.1 GCA_019312685.1 Deltaproteobacteria bacterium
GAACTCTCAACGAAAGAGTTCCCCTCGAAGGAAGCTTTAGTGGAATATGCCCTGGAAGAAGGAGTGAGGCTCACCGGCAGTAAGATCGGTTATCAGCATTTTTTTGATGAGGACCAGGGCACCCTTTCTCTTAACCAATGGTCAAAATCGGTCAAAAAGGAATGCAATGCAGAAAAATCTCCGCATTATCCCCTTAAATATGCGGGTATCTGGGCAGATTGTATTCTGGAGCGGAAAACGGTCATCCAGAACGATTATCCAAATGAGCCGGATAAAAAAGGCATGCCTGACGGGCATTTTCCTCTGTACCGGCATATGAGTGTTCCCATTTTTGATGGTATTGACATTGTCGGTGTTGCCGGGGTCGGCAATAAAGAGGAGCCTTATGACGAGTCGGATGCTTCACAGTTCTTTCTGTATATGAATACTATGTGGCAGCTCCTGAAACAGAAGCGCGGAGAAGAAGAACTGGAGATGGCCAAAGATAAAGCAGAGCAAGCCTTTATTACCCGTGACCTTGCGTTGAGATCGGCCAATATCGGTATCTGGACCGGTCATCTGGAATCGGAATCCCCAAGAGGTGAATTAAAGTTTCATCACTGGGAATGGGACAGTGTGTTGAATAAACAGTTTGGTTTTCCCGAAGACATGCCGGCGGATATAGAAAAGTGGATGCAGGCACTCCACCCGGATGACCGTAAACACACCTTTCAAGCCCTTCATAATACCATTATCGGAGCTGAACCATACAACATTGAATATAGAGTCATCCGGCCTGACGGCAGCCTTGGTTACATCGAGGCAAGAGGCGAGGTGAGCCGCGATGAGAACGGAGTACCGCTGCGCATAGACGGAGTGACTTATGACCTGACCGAGAAAATAGAGATACAGGATCAGCTCACCAAAACCAAAGAAGAAGCCGAGGCCGCCAACCGGGCCAAAAGCACCTTCCTGGCCAATATGAGCCATGAAATCCGGACACCGATGAACGCCATCACAGGTTTGACGAACTTGGCGCTCCAGACAAAGCTCTCCGCCAAGCAGAAAGACTATCTCTCCAAGATAGATGGTTCTGCTAATTCCTTACTGCAGATAATTAATGACATCCTGGACTTTTCCAGGATTGAAGCAGGTAAACTTGAGATGGAATCCGTTGATTTCAACTTGAATGAAGTGTTGAAGAAAATGGCTAACCTTACTGTTCTCAAGGCTGAAGAAAAGGGGATCGAATTAATTTTCCAGATAGCAAATGATGTACCGTTAGGCCTGCGGGGCGATTCATTGCGGCTTGAACAGGTGCTCATCAACCTGGTTAACAATGCGGTGAAATTTACTGAAAAGGGAGAAATTCTGGTAGCAACCGAACTTATCAAAGTAGAACCGGAATTGGTCAGGCTCAGATTCTGTGTCCGGGACACCGGTATCGGCATGACCAGAGAACAGGTCTCCTCTTTATTTCAGCCTTTCAGCCAGGCTGATTCATCGACCACCCGGAAGTACGGGGGGTCAGGCCTTGGTTTGACCATCAGCAAAAAGCTGGTTGAGATGATGCACGGAGAAATCACTGTGGACAGTGAACCCGGCGTAGGCAGCACCTTCAATTTCACCGCAGATTTCGGCCGAGCAGCCAGGGAGGTCAGGCAAAAAACCTATCAGCTCCCCCCAAATCACCACGGCACGCGGGTTCTGGTGGTTGACGACAGCAAAACAATGCAGCATGTCTTGGCAAAAATGCTTGAACAGCTATCCTATAAGGTGTCTGTCGCCGGCTCCGGAGAGGAGGCCCTGGAAATGACGAAAAAGGCGGCTGCAGCCGGCAATCCATTCAAGCTGGTTTTCATGGACTGGAAAATGCCCGGTTTAAATGGCATCGAGACTGCCCGTATCATCAAGAATAAAACCAGCCTGTCTGAAATCCCGGCTATTATAATAATATCGGCTTACGGCAGACACGGAATTTGGAAACAGGCGGAAAAGATCGTCCTGGAGGGTTATCTGGCCAAGCCGGTTACATCTTCCACCCTGTTTGATGCCATAATGAGTGCCTTTGGCCTAAAAGAAGAGAAGCAAGCCTTAGAGCAAGATTTCCTGCCTTCTGATATTGAGCAAATCAAAGACACCCACGTGCTTCTGGCCGAGGACAACGAGATAAACCAGCAGGTGGCTGTTGAACTGCTTGAAAAGGCGGGAATCATAGTGGATGTTGTTGATAATGGAGTCAAGGCGCTGGCAGCGGTGCAGAAAAAAAACTACGACCTGGTACTCATGGATATTCAGATGCCGGAGATGGACGGCCTGAAGGCAACTGGGAAAATCAGGGAAATGGAGGAACAGGGACACAAAAAAGGCCAGATGTCCAGAAAACTTCCGATCGTTGCCATGACCGCCCATGCGATGAGCGGTGACCGTGAGAAATCTCTTGGAGCCGGGATGAACGATCACATTACCAAACCGATAGATCCGGCCGAACTGTATGCAACGCTGATAAAATGGATCAGGCCTGAAGATAGGGAACAAAGATCAGGAAAGAAAAGGGTGGAGGCAGACACACCAAATGCGGAGATATCGCAAGACAAAAGTCGTGAGGCAATTGAAGAGTCTGTTGAAAAGGCTGCAACAGTTGCGGCGCTGCCGGATCAGCTGCCTGGAATTAATGTTACGCAAGGCATGATGCGGGTGGCGGGCAATGAAAAGCTCTACCTTAAGATTCTGACCCAGTTCCAGGGGAACCAGGAAAATGTCGAGGAGAAAATAAGAGAGGCTTTTATGCTGGAAGATTTTGAGGAAGCCGTAAGACTGGCTCATACCCTGAAAGGTGTTTCCGGGACCA
>JAFDCR010000010.1 GCA_019312685.1 Deltaproteobacteria bacterium
CCGAGAGAGACCAGGGTCGCATATGAGCCTTATAAAATTTCTCCTTTTCTTTCTGGCAATCCTTGGAACACCTTTATTTGTGGTTATTTCCGGTTTGGCGCTGCTCTCTTTTTATTCCATTGATATTGATCTGTCCGTGGTCATAATAGAGATGTCAAGGCTTTCCGACACCCCCCTTCTCCTGTCCCTGCCGCTGTTTATTTTTGCAGGTACAATGCTGGCGGAAAGCGGCACACCCCAGAGACTCCTGCGTCTGTCCCAGGTACTTCTCGGCTGGATGCCCGGCGGACTGGCGGTTGTTTCCCTTCTGGTATGTGCTTTGTTCACTGCATTCACCGGTGCATCAGGTGTAACGATTTTTGCCATTGGCGGTCTCTTATATCCTGCCTTGATCAAAGATCGGTATTCCGAACGTTTTTCGCTGGGACTGGTCACTTCCTCGGGAAGTCTCGGTCTTCTTTTCCCACCAAGCCTGCCGCTTATTCTTTACGGAGTGATATCCGAAACCAGGGTAGATCAACTTTTTCTCGCGGGTATTCTTCCGGGCATGCTCATGCTCATCCTGCTGGTTTCATACAGCACAGCAAAAGGGGCAAAACGTCCTCAGCAGACAAGCAGAAAAAAAACAACACCTAAAGAAGTGATCTCCGGGCTGAAAGATGGATTCTGGGAGATGCCGCTTCCCATAATTGTTCTGGGGGGTATTTACGGCGGTTTTTTTGTCGCCGGCGAAGCGGCCGCCGTAACCGCTCTTTATGTCTTGATTGCCGAGGTATTCATATACCGTGATATCGCCCTTTCTAAACTGCCGTCAATAATGGTCCGGAGTATGGTGCTTTTCGGCGGCATCCTGGTTGTTCTGGCAGCCTCAATGGCCACCACGAACTACCTGATCGACCAGCAGGTTCCCATGCATCTCTTCGAATTCATCCGGCAATACATTTCCAGCAAGTATACTTTTTTGCTGCTGCTGAATATTTTTCTCCTCATAGTGGGATCCATGCTGGATATCTTTTCCGCCCTGGTACTCGTAGTGCCACTGATTATTCCCATTGCCGAGGCATATGGAGTCGACCTGATTCACCTCGGTATCATCTTCCTGACCAACCTGCAGATCGGCTACTGTACCCCGCCTGTAGGTCTGAATCTCTTTCTGGCAAGCTACCGTTTTGAAAAATCCATATTGACTCTCTACCGGGCGACGCTGCCTTTTCTCGCCCTACTCATGGTTACCTTAATCATCATCACCTATTTTCCTGCCATAAGCCTTGTGCTTGTGAAACTCTGGGGCTGATTACTGCCTAATGATTCAATAAAAATTCTTATCCTCAAATAAAAGTAAGTATTTATTATAATGGTTTCATTCGGTTAGTTGCATTATAGTAATTCAGTACCAAACAGTTCCACCTGGCCCACAATACATTCATGGTAAAAAACAGTCATGCGAAAGATTCTTTTTATAATTCTTGTGCTCATAGTAATCGGCATAGGTGCATTACATTTTTTTACACCGGGCTACATGATTTTTTATCATGACATGTTCCGCCGCTTAAGCTATTTCCCCATCGTCCTGGGTGCAATCTGGTTCGGGGTTTGGGGCGGATTGGCCCTGGCCGTCATGTCGTCCATAGCATTCATCCCCCATGTTCTTCTTTACATCGGCGACAGTGCCGGCACCTACCTGAGTGAACTGACGGAAATTATCCTTTACATCGCCGCTGGAACGGTTACCGGCTTTATAGCAGGCCGGGAATCCCGCCTGCGTATACGCTACAAGGAACTTTCAGAACAACTGGAAAGATCCTATGACAAGCTGCACCGGGAAACCCAGCTCCTGATAGAAGTTGAAGAACAGCTGAGCGCAGCACAGAAATTATCAGCCCTCGGCCAGCTTTCCGCTTCCCTGGCGCACGAGATCAAAAATCCCCTTTCATCAATTAAGGGCACCGCCGAAATCCTGCTGGATGAATTTTCCGAGGGCCACCCGAAAAGGGAATTTGTCGAAATCCTGCTCAAAGAGACGAGTCGCCTTAATAATACGGTTGAGGAGGTACTGGCATTTTCACGCCGGGGAATTTCGGAAAAAGGAAAAGACGAAGAAAACACTGAACCGCTGTCCCAGGTTATAGACCGGGTCACAAGTCTGCTGGCCAGCCAGTTGAAGAAGAAAAGTATCAAGCTTACTGTATCCGGACTGGAAGAGGGAAAAGAATTCCCTGTTGCCGGGGAAAAATTGTCCCAGGTTTTTCTAAACATCATTTTAAACTCCATTGATGCGGTTCCAGCCAAGGGTGATATTTCCATCCTCATGGAAAAACACGAGACCGGTTATGCTGTAACAGTGAAAGACAACGGTCCTGGTATTCCTGAGGAAATCAAGGATAAAATATTTGAGCCGTTTTATTCCAGCAAGGAGGGCGGCACCGGCCTTGGGCTGTCGATCAGTAAAAAAATAGTGGAAAGTTATGGCGGCACATTGACGCTTTCCGAGGCAGAGACGGGCGGAGCATATTTTACAATTTTTCTCCCTGAGCTAACCACTGAAAACAAAATAAAAAAACAGACGGAAAGTAATTTTAAAAATATTGACGACAAATTATAGTTGGTTGAATCATTTCCATCCGGTTCCAATTTTTTCTACAAGAGGATCCTATGGCCGACACCATTCTGCTTATTGATGACGATGAAAGTTTACGCCGGGTCACGGAATACAACCTGTCTGAAGCCGGTTTTCAGGTTATTACCGCCGGTTCAGGCAGAAAAGGCTTGGAACTATTCAACAAAAACAGCCCTGACCTGGTGATTACCGATGTCAAGCTGGGGGACATGGACGGCCTGGAGGTCCTGGCAGCCATAAAAGGGGAATCACCGGAAACACCTGTGATTGTGATAACCGCCTTCGGTTCCATTGAAATGGCGGTCAAGGCCATGCATGAAGGGGCTTTTAATTTCATTACCAAGCCCTTTGACCGGGAGACGTTACGGCTTTCCTGCAGCAAAGCCTTGGAGCTAGGCTCCCTTCGCTCGCAGAAACAGCAGCTCGAAGATGAGGTTGACAGGCTCACCGGCACTTCCGGCATGGAGACTGCAAACTCCGCAATGGCAGAATTGCTGGAAACCGCCCTCAAGGTTGCCTCCAGCGAGGCAACGGTCCTGATTACCGGTGAGTCCGGCACCGGAAAAGAGGTCCTTGCCAGGCTCGTACATCAGCACAGTCCCCGCCGGAAAGGACCGATGGTGTCGGTAAACTGTACCGCCATCCCTGAGACCCTTATTGAAAGTGAACTCTTCGGACATGTCAAAGGCGCGTTTACCGGTGCTATTGCAAACCGGAAAGGGCGTTTTCAGACAGCTTCTTCGGGCACCCTTTTTCTTGATGAAATAGGCGAGTTGAAAATGGATATGCAGGCAAAACTGCTGCGCGTCATCCAGGAACGCGAAGTCACACCTGTGGGATCCGACCGGAATGAAAAGGTGGATGCCCGGATCATTGCCGCTACCAACAAGGACCTGAGTGAAGAGGTTACAAAAGGCACCTTCCGCGAGGACCTCTTTTACCGTCTCAGTGTTATCCCGCTTCATATTCCGCCCTTACGGGAGCGGCGGGAAGATATTCCGGCCCTGGCAAATCACTTCCTGAAAAAACTAGGTGCCCCGCGCGGGGTGAAATTCTCCGACAACGCCATGTCACTCATGAAAAAGTATGACTGGCCGGGCAATATCCGCGAGCTGCAGAACTCGGTGGAACGCAGCCTGATTCTGCGCAAGTCCAATGTCATCGAGCCCGCCGACATCAACCTGCCGTCAGCAAAGAGTTCCGACATCCTTGAAATCCCAGATATTCCGCCTGACGGTATTTCCCTGGAAGAAATTGAGAAAGGTCTTATTGTCAAGGCCCTGGAAAAAAGCGGCGGCAACCGCTCCCAGGCGGCCCGTCTTCTTAAGATCCCGCGTCACGTCCTTATCTACCGCCTGGAAAAATTTGATCTTTAGGTGGTGGCGCCGGGGTGATAAAGAATTTTTTTCTGGTAGCTATAGATGTGGTTCTAAATTAGTTTGGTAAGAGTATTCTAATCCGGGGACACAATACTGATTATGGATTTTAGGTATTATGTCCCCTTTTTGGGGAAGTTTATCGGGAGCAAGCCCGTTTATGCTTCTGTTTGTCATAGCAAGCCATATTATATAATAATAATTATTGCCTAATTCTTTACGTCATGATATTTTTATTGAAATTATATACCACAATGTAGAAATTTGTCTGTTCAACATCTCTAAATTAGATAGCATAGTAACCTGTCGGAGGGTTTGCAATGCAGCGGCAAATTATTCTCAAAATCTTTTATTCAGCCTCCAGGGGTAATTCCCTTGCCTTGGGGGCTTTTGTTTTTGGGGGAGAATAAAGGCCATAGTTTGTGTTGTTATGCCGGAAGTAAAAAAAGGTGATTCATTTACCCATTATCCGGCTGACCACGACATGACAATTCCAAGGCCAAGTTAAGGAGCCAATAACAAGGAGGTTCAGTATGAAATTTCTGAAGTTGTTTCTTGTGGTCTTCCTGGTCATGCTGCCGATTTCTGCTTTTGGCAAAAAAGCCAAAACCATTGAAGAGCTTGCAGCAATGTATGACTCCTCAAGTTGTAAGGAATGCCATGCCGAGATTTATGGGCAGTGGGAGAAATCTCATCATGCCCGGTCACTTATGGGAGTATTGGGTGGTCTTTTTATGACTCCCCTGGCCATGAAGGGTAAAACACCGTTTTCACCAGACTCCCCAGACAAGGCGACACTTGATACATTTCCATGTTTCAAGTGCCATCTACCTCAGGCTGTGACTTCAGCTGACGACGCCTTCGCAGTGGATTATGCCAAGGCGCTGCTGAAGCAGGATAAGGCAAGGTTAGGAAAGCTGAGCATCACCTGTATTGTATGCCATAACACAAAGGCAATTATTCACAAGAAATCTGAGGGACACCCGGAAGCAAACGTTCTTTATGGTTCTAAGGATGTCGCCAAGCATGAAGATGCAAAATTCAAAACGGTCAAGAAAAGTTCCATTATGGACCATGCGATCATGTGCGGTCAGTGTCACGGCATGGGGCCGAACCTGGAATTTGAAAATCCTGTCCAGTGTGCCACTCTGTATGGCAGTTACCAACATAACTACCTGAGTAAGGGGGGGCAGAAATCGTGCCAGGAATGCCACATGAAGAAGGTCGACGGCGTTGCCGATCATCTTCTTGCGCCGAACTGGAATGATCTTGAGGCTACAAAGAAAATTCTTCAAGAGGCTATATCGCTTGATGTCGATATGGTCGGCTATGACTGGCTGCTGAAGTCAAAGGACCACAAACCAATGGTGGTAGTGAACACCAGGATAAATCAGAATGCAGGACATAGAATACCTGACGGCTGACCTTCTCACAACCGAGTGGTCCTGGAAGTGACCGCAAAAACAGCAGACGGGAAAGAGGTTTACAATAAGGAAAGACATTATCATCCCCAGGCAACCGACTGCAGAAGCAACAAGATGTTGTACGGAGCTCAATTTAAGACCCAGTATATCAGGGATACTTCCCTGCAACCATTGGAAACCAAGGCTGAATCATTCGAAATCATGCTGCCGGATGGTGTGCGTACTGTCGATGTAACTGTCTCGCTCAGGTACGAGATATGGAAACCAGATCATAAAATTGAAATTACAAGTATCAGTAAAATGGTATCACTTGACCGTTAGATAGAATTTTAGTTTTTATTCAATAACTATAAAGAAATCCCCATTCCGGTTGGAGTGGGGATTTCTTTATGCATATTAAAATTCAGGTGACATCATATCTAACTATGGAAAATTAAATATGATGTCACCTGAGTTGGTTGGAAAAATTTGGTTTAGGCAGCCTTATCGATTCAATTTCAATTCCTGCACCTCCTCCCTCGGCATAGCTTAATTCTATATATTTTCCTCCTTGTCCTACAAAGTCTATATCTTGAGGGATAGCTGGTTCCACACCCGTAATCCCCCTATTAATCCCCTTTATAACAACAAATTTTCCGAGCCCATTATTGTAAAGTTATCAATATTGTACAATCCGCCTGTTCTGATTGAATAATATTCTTCACTTTTTTCGCATCATTAATTCCGAATCATCCCATATTAATGCAAATTATTTTATTATATCAGCGAGATAGGCAAAAAGTCTCTCTTTAAGAAAAAGGTGGCACACCCTTTGCTATTCTATAGATAGACAATGGATAAGATTTCATGCACAACACAAACAAATTGGGAAAGAAAATTATGATCCAGACAAAAAAAATCACCACTGCTCTCAGCGTTCTCCTACTGAGCCTTATTCTTGCAGGATATGCAGGAGCCGCAACGGTGAAACGCTCAAATTTCACTGTGGGCAATCTGTCCTGCACATCCTGCCTGGCAAACATTGAGGCGGAGTTGAAAGGTATACCGGGCGCTCTCGGCATGGATGCCGACCTACGGCAAGGCCGAGTCATTGTCGACCACCTCGATACTTTGAGTTATGAGCAGATCGCAGCAGCTATCAGCAGGCTGGGTTACCCTGCAACGATGGAATGGACCGCAACGCTGCCTAGGCAGTATACGAACAGGTTTGCCGGGCAGCGCCGCTACGGTTCCGGGTGCTCCAGCGGCGGCTGCGGAAGTGCAGGCGGTACTGGCCCGAAAACGTGGAAGACACCCCTTGCAGGCAGCGTAGTCAGCCGGACGACCTTAAAAGTAGGCAACCTTTCCTGCACCTCCTGCCTGGCAAATATTGCGGCGGAACTCAGCAAACTTTCCAATACTTACGGCATGAACGGCTATCTCAGCCGGGGGGTTGTCATAGTTGACCATGCCAATGACCTGGAAAGCAGCAGGATTGCCGCAATTATTACCAGTCTCGGTTATCCGGCCAAGGCTGTAGCGACAAACTATATTCCGGCGCAGAAAGCCTTTGCCCAGAATCCCGACCGAAATCCCCGAGATCCTGGGGGAGGCAGAGGCAGTGGCTGCAGCGGCAATGGCCCGTGCAATGCAACCGCTGCTTCATGGCAGAAATTATATAACCGTTACTTTACCAAGTCAGATTCCAAATAATGAACCAATAAAAAGTAAACGGAGGTTTTGAAAATGTTAACTCAAAAAAACAATATCACCTTAACCGCAATCATTTTACTGCTAGCAGCAGTTGTAGTCAGTGGCTGTTCAGGCTCCGGTTCCGGCGGAAAAAGCGGGGGGATCGTTACTCCTGTTGATGGGAGGCTCGAAATCCCCATCGCAAATGTAAGTGACGGAAAATCTCATCATTACCAGGTCCAGGCTGCAGATGGCACCATGGTCACCTTTTTTGTCCTAAAAAGTGCTGATGGAATACTTCGCGCAGCGATTGACTCATGCGATGTCTGCTATCGCTCAGGCCTCGGCTATTACCAGGAAGGCGACCAAATGGTCTGCAAGAACTGCGGTCAGAAGTTTGCCTCCAACAAGATCAATGTCCTCAGGGGCGGCTGTAATCCTGCTCCGCTGAACAGGACCGTTGTCGGCGACAAACTGGTGATCAATATGCGGGATATCAACATGAACAGCTGGTACATGAAATACCGCCAATCATAACAGAAAAGTATGTTTAAGAAGATACTACTTCTATAAGGACAGAAGATACCATGGCTTACAATTTTGAAAAATACCGAGAAAAGCGAGAAAAGGTGCTGGGAGTAAAAAAGCGGGGCGTTAGCTTTGGCACCATGGTCACCTTTTTTGTCCTAAAAAGTGCTGATGGAATACTTCGCGCA
>JAFDCR010000011.1 GCA_019312685.1 Deltaproteobacteria bacterium
ATCGGGCGGAACATCTTCCCCCGTGGTCTCCCGGATAACCCTGCTGCCGGCAAAACCGACGCGGCTTGAGCGAATGGCGAACTGGTATGGGGAACATCCAAGGAAACTGGCTACAGGTCCGGCATATGAGTTGTTATCATAAACGACGATGTAGAGGCCCCCTGAATCAATATATTCCCGGACTGCCATGGTGCATTTGGGCATCTGGCTGACACCAAGCGTTCCTTCATGAATGCGTATGCCACCTGTTGTATGGACATAGGCGAGAAGCGGTCTTCTTTTCAAGCGTGCTTTTTCGCAGGCCCTGACAAATTTCTCTCCTTCGGCCGCCCCTACGGTGCCGTTACGGAAATCGCTGTACAGCATTGTGGTGACAATATCAACATCCATGACCTTGGCATAGAAAGTTATATTTGCACTGTTGCGTCCTGTTTTGGCCCTGTCATGCTTCAGGCGGTCTCCATATCCGGGATAGTCCAGAGGATTCAATGAACGGATTTCCGAATTGAAAATCTTGATGGAATCAGGATCAAAGAGATGTTTCAGGTACCATTCATACTCCAAAGGAAAATGATGACCGCAGTTTTCACAGACACCACAGAATTCACCGTACAGGTCCGGAACCCAAAGGTCCTTGCAACCATACTTGGAAGCATTGGGGCAGCTAACGGTACGGTCCTCGTTGGCCAGCGGACTTGTATATATGTCCCATGTATCAAACTCTTCCGGAACGCTTGGACGTTGTTCTATAGAGGCTCTTACTTTTTTTGCCTCCGGTTTTCTGCTGATGAAATTATAGGCGGTTGTTATAGGGGCGGAAATTCTTTTAATAAGTACCGATCCTTCGCCTGAAACGTCTTTTATTACCTTCTCCACCTGCTTCTGCTGATTTCGCAGCAGATCATAGCGAAAACAGTAATAGAACCTGAAAAGAATATTTCTGGTTTTCCTGTACAGGGCTTCGGATGAGGTCGGCTTCCCGCCGAAATAATCGGCCGCCATGTTTCGATACTTTTTGGAGCGGTAGCTTAGCAGTCTTTTTATCTCATCTTTGTTCAGGTCCCAGGAAATATTGATCTCGGGTTCCTCGGTCGCGGATTCTTCCGCCTTTTTCAGTTTTACTTCATAGTTCCTGAAGGCCCTTAAGCTCTTGGTTTTTAAAACCACCTCATCTGTGGCCCGAATAATTTCCGAGCGAAGATGCTTGAAAAAAGCAAAATCATCACGTTTTGCACCCAGAACAGGCTCCTGTACTATACGATCAATTGTGCCAAGCCTCAGATTGTCCTCTGCGGTAATTTTCAGACGATCTGCACATACATCAATAAGTTCTGCAGGCACCTTCCCACCTTCCTTAATTTTACCCTCAATTGCAGCCGCACCCTCCGGCGAGATCACTGAATAATAACCGTGGGAAAACATGAGACGGAAGTCGGAAAGGCCTACAGCTTCGGCACCGCCGGATCCCCCTTCGGATATAACGGAAATCATCGGGACCTTGAGTTTTGTCATGGCATAAAGATTGCGCGCAATCTGCTGGGCCGCACCCGGATATTCCTCTACCGGAAATGAACCGGGGGTGAAGATATAGAAGTGAATCGGGATGCCTTCGGTCTCAGCCACCCGCATATATCTCAGGGCTTTTTCATTGCCCCAGGGTTTGCAGGAACCGCCGTTTCTGTACTCCTCCCCATGCCCCTTTTCCTGGCCGATAACCATAACGGGCTGGGAATAGACCTTATTCTTGATCCTCCTTACAATTTGTGCCTTTGCGGTCACCATGGAAGGATCAATATTGGCATCTTCCTCACCGCTCAACTCGGTAAAGTCCTCGTAAATGTTTTCCAGGATATCCTTAAGGCTGAAGCGTTGCGGGCTGCGGACGATGCGAACCCTTTCCATTGAGCTCAGGTTTTCTTCGCACCGCTCCTCAATAAAGCTAAGGGCTTCTTCGAGTTCAAGAATCTTATCTGCAAGATCCTTTTCCTCATAATCATAAAAGGAATCTTTTAAATGATTGTATTTTTCCTGAAATCCTGAGAGATTACCCCAGGAGGAACTGTCCTTCACCCTGATCAGATAAGAAAGTCGTTCTTCAGTTTTATGAAGTCTTTTACGAAGATCATCCATATTGTTTTTGCTAGGTTACCTTAGGCTTAAATCTGCATCCCGGCTGCAGCTAACTATTTGCCTGTTTTTAGAAAGTGAGTAACCGGTCAAGGTTATTGTGCAGATATTCCATATTTGTGGTTATCGGCTCATTTTTGCTGTCCCTGCCCTCAATGACCGTTTCACTCAGAAACATGCTCGCTCTTTCCTTTGCTTCCTGAATAGAATCCCCCCAGAGTACGACCAGGGCCAGATTCGGATCAAAGTCGCTTGGGATCATATATGACCGGTCAAAGGGAACATGGGTATAGACGGCAGCCCAGTCATGCCGGGGAAAGTTGAATTTTTCAATTGTCCCGATCCACGGAGCGAATCCTCGGGTGGTGTCTTCAGCAACAATCCGGAGCTCAATGCTGGCCCCATTGAATTTTATGGCATCCTGCCTGTAGCCTATTCGATCCCCCAGGGCAATTCGGATCTGTTCTCTGATAAGATTTGGGTGTTTGCCGTTTATATAGCTTATCCGGGCGGAAATATCGTTCTCCACCTGAATCCTAGTGTTTACCTCGAGTAGATAGGGATTGCCGTCCCGAGCAACTATCCATTCCCAGGTGCCGACATTGTCATACCGCACATGGGAAGCAAGTCTCAATGAATACTTCACGATAAGGTCAAGCACTTCATTGCAGTCAAAATCGTAGACATAACAGGACTCATCAAATCCCGGAGCAGCCTCAACCCTTTTCTGACGGCCGGTACTCTGAATGGTACAGTTTCTTGTACCGAAGTGGAGCCTTTCGCCGTGACGGCTGCAGAGCAATTGGACTTCAAGGTGGTTGTAGTCACGCAAACATTGTTCAATCAAAACTCCGGCGTCACCGAACTGTCTCTTGGCATAGTTCTGTACCTGGCGGTACACCCTGCGGAACTGCTCTATCTCCTTGACCTCTTCTATGCCCATGCCGCCGCCGCCGGCAGCAGCTTTAACCAGAATGGAAGGATTTTTAATGTTCTGACTTGCCTGATCATCCAACAGCTGTTCGGCAATTTCTTCCGCCTCCATTTCATTATAAATCGGGCTGTCTGTTCCGGGGATGACAGGAATGGCGAGAGACTTTGCCACTCTCTTTGTGTTTATTTTATCACCGAGATTCTTGATGACCTGCCAGTTGGGGCCAATAAACGTCAGCGGCCGGTCCCGAACGGTCACCCGTCGGGCAAAACGAAAATCTTCCGAGAAAAAACCATATCCGGGATGTATAGCCGTGCAGCCTGTATGGTCTGCAACAGCCAGGATATCATTAGGATCCGTATAACTGGTGACCTGCCAGGCTCTTTTGCTGTTACCCTTGCTGTCACGGTTAAGGCGAACATGTTCCGAGTCTTCGTCAGCAGCGGTATAAACAACAACATAATCAAGGCCAAGGTCCTTGCAGGCCCGCATGATGCGAATTGCTATCTCGCCTCTGTTTGCTATGAGGATTTTTCCTTGCACAGTCGTCTGTTATGAAAGTTTTTTTATCTGAATAATATCTGTCTTATCCCGCTTTGGACGCAAAGTTAAACAGCAATTATAACTAGGCGGATACTTTTGTTAAAGCAATTAAATAGTATTTAGTCTACCTTTTGCCGGTTTGCGAATAAAGCAGCCGTCAGCCACAACCAGCGTCTACAATCTGATTTCTTACTCAGGTCCGGGATATAGCCGCTGAGCTTTTTACGAATATAAATGTTCATAACAAAAAGGGGATGAATAGTTATATCACACATTCATCCCCTTTGGGAAATTCAAAAGGGCTTTCTTTACTTGTTTTGGCACCAACAGTCAATTTTTTTCTTGACTTTATGCTATTTTTTCCCTACCCATGCTGAAAAGATTTAAGATAAAATTGTACCTCCGGATCGTTAAATTTTACATTAATTAATATATAATCTGCATGGGAAAAGACCAAGACTCACCATCCGACCAATCCGATTCACAGTCCAGCAAAAATATAATAAGCCGTTTTTTGGATATCCTGGGATTGGACCGTACGCCAGATACCACCGAGGATCTTGAAATGGAAATTCAGGAACTCCTGGAAGAAGGTGAAGAGCAAGGCCTGATCACTCACCAGGAAGGCCAGATGATCAACAGTATATTTGAATTCAGGGATACCCTTATCCATGAAATAATGACGCCGCGGCCGGAAATGGTCTGTACCGATATAAATATTGACATTCCTGATGTCTTGAAACTGATTATCAAGGAAGGATTTACCCGGATTCCTGTGTATTCCGAGTCACCGGATAATATTGTCGGAATACTGAATGCCAAAGATCTTCTGGTGTGTGTTGATGCTCCTGACAACTGCCCGGATATGAGTGAACTCATCAACCATTCCTACCCGGTTCCGGAGACCATGAGGATTGTTGATCTGCTGCGGGCATTTCAGGCCAAGAAAAACCACATGGCCATTGTTACGGACGAATTCGGCGGTATAAGAGGTCTGATCACTCTGGAGGATGTCCTGGAAGAAATAGTCGGTGAAATCGATGATGAATATGACAAGGATGAGCCTCAGTGGAGAGCACTTCCGGACGGCGGGCTCATGATATATGCAAAAGAGGACATAGAAGAGGTGGAGTCCTTTTTTGGTGTGGAATTGCCTGACGGCCCGTATGAGTCGGTCGGGGGGTTCATAATCCACGAGCTAGAGCATCTTCCCAAGGCCGGAGAAACAGTTGAAACGGACTCCCTCGTATTTAAAGTAATTTCAGCCACCAAACGTCATATCAAAACAGTTAAGATCCATAGAAAATGACATGGGGAAGTTAGGATTGAAAGCTGGGGAGGGAAAGAGCAGCAGCTTCCTTCCTGTCTGGCTTGCCCTTGGAACAGGTCTACTGCTGTTCTTATCTTTTCCCGGGGCTGCCGGATTCTGGCCGCTGGCCTGGGTAGCACTGGTGCCATTGCTGCTGGCCGTAAGAAATGTCAGTCCCGGCAGGGCGGCCCGCCTGGGATTGCTGGCCGGGATGGTTCACTATGTCTCCCTCCTCTACTGGATTGTGATCGTCCTGGGGAGGTACGGTTACCTGCCCCTGTGGGCATCTGTGCCTGCCATGCTGCTTCTTGCTCTATATATGAGCGGTTATCTGGCCCTGTTCTGTTTTCTGATAAGCAGAGTCTGGAAACAGCAGGAAACCCTGGCGGTCTGGGCGGGGCCGCTTCTGTGGGTCGGTCTTGATTTTATCCGGTCTTTTCTTTTTTCCGGATTCCCGTGGCAGGATCTGGCATATTCCCAATACAAGGCACTGCTCTTGATCCAGACAGCCGATCTTACCGGACATTTCGGCATCACCTTTCATATTGTCCTGGTTAACAGCGTCACCGCTCTGCTTCTGGGGCTCTGGCGGGAAAACATTTCAGCCTCTCAAGCCGAACCATCTGCTATCTTAATGCTGAGAACGAGAAACGCCTGGCGCTATGCCGTGCTGCCCACTCTTTGTATCCTGCTGTTGGTTATGTTCTATAATTTTCTGCGCTATCATCAGGTCTCCAGAGATGTTGCAAAAAGTCCCAGAATGAAGATCGCGGTGATCCAGGGTAATATGGAACAGGATCAGAAGTGGTCCCCTGCCATGCGTCTGGAGACAATTGACAGGTATACCGAGCTTTCAAAACAGGCCATTGCCCAAGGCGAAAATCCGCCGGATCTTATTGTCTGGCCTGAGACGGCGCTGCCTTTTCTTGTCAGCGACAACCCGTACTTTAACAGGCTGAAAAAACAACTGATCAACCAAGAGAAGATATGGCTGCTCTCAGGTGCTCCATTTTATGAAAAGGCAGGGGGCAACAACCCGGGGCAGACATCAGAGAAAATTCTCTCTTATAACAGCGCCTATGTTTTCAATCCAGAGGGTGAAATCGCTGGCAGGTATGACAAGCAGCACCTCGTTCCGTTTGGGGAATATGTTCCTTTAAGCAAGATACTGCCCCTGCCCGGTCCGCTTGTAGAAAATATAGGGGATTTCAGTGGTGGCAGATCCATTCCCCCCCTATCTTGTCAGGGGGCTGAAATTGGGGTATTAATCTGTTTCGAAAGTATTTTCCCGGAACTGGCCAGGGACTGGACATCCGGCGGAGCGGATCTGCTGGTTAACATAACCAATGATGCATGGTTCGGCCGCTCAAGCGCCCCGTGGCAGCATCTGTCCATGACGGTTTTCAGGGCGTTGGAAAACAGGAGAAGTCTGGCACGTTCAGCAAATACCGGGGTAAGCGCCCTGATCGATCCGCTGGGCAGAATGTCGGGCGTCACTGCGCTTTTTCAGCCGGCTTTTCTGGTTGAAGAGGTGCCCTTGCTGCAGGAAAAGACTGTTTATGTCAGCTTTGGCCATTATTTCGGACTTTTGTGTCTGCTTGCATGCCTACCGGTTGCTTATGTTTTCAGGAAGTCCAATAAGGGCAACCTGGGAAATTAAGTCAACGGTGATTATAATAATTTTTTGGAGGTAATTAATATATGTCAGCTGAATTGAAGCAGAAACTTCAGGAGTTGCTTGATCGAATTCTTGCCTTAAAGGTGCATCTTTGATGTAGACGGCAAAAAAGACCAGCTTGTCGAGATAGAAAAGCAGATTATAGCCCAGGATTTCTGGGATGACGCATCCAGGGCAAAAAAAGTTCAGAAAAAAC
>JAFDCR010000012.1 GCA_019312685.1 Deltaproteobacteria bacterium
AGTTTTTAACCTGGCCGAACATACCTATCCGCAAATCGGTTATACTTCATCGGCCCTGGCGGGCGGCAAGGTCCACTGGGTTTTCGTAAACGGTGACGCTTATGGACATAACGTCCACGGGATCTCGGAAACAGACCTTCGATTTTCTACATCCCAGGCACCCGGCGGAGTTGAACGTTCCGGACGTTGCATAAACTGTCACGCCACTCTGGCAAATGCACAGAGCGGCTGCGAAGGCTGCCATGTACCCCATCACCATGCCGATAACAATAGCAGCAATGTCATCGGCCAGGAAAACGGCTGGTATCGTTTCCTCGGATCGGTAATGCAGCGCGATGATCAGGTTGGTCCGCCCCCGGAGGGTGTTATCGGAATTGAGGTGTCAGACTGGGAACAGAATGCACTGTCTAACCGCCACAACACTTATCAGGGCAAACCCGGACCCTATACCAACTATCTAGAGACCGGTTCAATCAACCAGAAATGCGCCGGCTGTCATGGCAACTTTCATAATGAAACACTGGCAAATTCGGTCTGGATCCGTCACCCTGGCGACGCCATTATTCCTGACTCCGGTGAGTTTGTTAGCTTTACAGCCTATAATCCCCTGGTACCTGTGGCCAGACTGAATGTCACATCTGAAGATGCTTCATTTTCCACGATTAACCGGGGATCTGACATGGTGTCCTGTATTTCATGCCATCGTGCCCATGGTTCTCCCTATCCGGCTATGTTACGATGGGGATACCGTGATTGGCCGGGTAATGATTCATATACCCAGCAACCGGCAATAAACGGCTGTGCTGTTTGTCATACAACGAAAGATTAAGAAGAAGGACGAATAACGAAGGACGAACCGCAGAACTGAAGAAGGATAGACCCTCAGGCTGCTTGGAATGATGGAATACAAACAATGATTGATAAAGAGGAAGGCCGATTAATAGGGACGAACGAACCGTGGACCCTTAATATGACGAACTGTAGAATGACAAAGCAGGAAAACACAAGAAGGATAAAGGGTGATGGTATTTTTTCGTCATTTATCACTCGTCATTCGTCATTCGTCATTGTCGGCATACAAAACTGCCGACGATTGACACGTTATTCGTCATTCTACGGTTCTCTATTGGCTTTTCTCCTCCTGGTGCTGCTCTCCGGCTGTCTGCCGAACCAGAAGACTGCCATACCCCTCCCATATCCTTTGCAGGAAATTGCCCCTGCAACAGGTGATAGAGCCAGGCTCAGCTGCTTTCTGGCTCTCAAGGATGACCAGGGGCCGGCCATCCGAATGGAGGTCACCTCTATTGAGGTGATTTCCGACAATCAAAGCCTGCCGCTGATAAGCAGGCCGATAACTCTCGACTCCACAGCAATCGGCACCGGACAATTATTCCTTGCAGGCGTGACCGTTCCACCGGGTAGCTACCATGGGATGCGTTTTACGATTACCAGTGGGGAAATAGTGAAAAGTAATGAAGGGGATGCGGCTATTACCCAGGAGCCACTTACTGTTGAAATAGCTTTCAGCTTTGATCTGGAACTCGAACCCCATGACAGCAAAACCATTCTCATCACCTGGGATCTGGAAAACTCACTGACCGATAACAACAACCTGCGGCCCAGCCTGACCGCTACTCCTCCGCTCAAACAACTGGCGGTCGACCTGCTACTTGTGTCATGTCCGGATATTGATACAATCTTCGTCATCCGCTCTGATAAAAACTGGGTGGTGGACTCATTCGGACTGAAAGGAGGGCCAACTTACATGGCAGTAAATCCTGACACCGAGCAGCTTGTTTACATCCTGACAGCCCGCGACAGAATGATCAAGGTTGTTGATCTTTCAACTTACCGGACAATCAATTTCTTCCCGATTCCACTCAATGATGAACCCAGCTTTATGACAATAAACCCGGATGGCCAAAGCGGCTATTTGTTTGATGAACAAAACGGTTATATCAGCCGGATAGATTTGACCACAGGTCAGGTAGTCAGCCGCGTTCTCCATAATTACCGTCCCAAATTTGCAGAATACCTGGACGAAAAGAACCTCCTGGCAGTTTCCTTGTCCCTGCTGCAGAAAGTTGTTCTGCTCGATCCCGAGACCCTCCAGACAATAGGGACGATTTCAACTGGCAGTTCTCCGCAGGGACTTGCTTATTCAGACAATAAGCTCCTTATTTCCGAATACAGCGATAATACCGTTGCAGTTTATGATATGGACAGCTACGGAAGCATAAACCAGATGACCGTGGGTTTCGGGCCGCGCCGTCTGCTGGAAGCAAATGATAACAAAATTTATGTCAGCAACTACAATGAGGGCTCTTTGTCGGTTCTGCTGCCTGGTCAATTAGGGGTCATGCAGGATATCTTCGGTTTTGACACTCCCCTGGAGATGGCCTTTAATGAATCTTACCTCCGGCTTTATGTTGCAGAAGAAAATAAAGGTTCACTGGCTGTTGTGGATACGAATACAAATGCACTTCAGGGACAGATTGTTTTGGGAGCACGTCCTTTTGATCTGGAAGTAATTCAATAGGTAAAGAGAACAGATAAGGAATGAACTGCAGAATTACGAACAGACGAATGAAGAACCGGAGAAGGACAGAAGCCGATCGTGAACTTGCCTGCGCCGGATGCCATGCCCCCCATGAATCCGATCATAAAAACCTGCTGATTCAAACCAAGAACGGAGGCGCTCTCTGTCGTGTCTGCCATAAAAGATAACAAACGGCCATCAGCCAGGAGATCGGAAAGATTTACCTGTCATCGTACTGAACCGATCCATGTCAGATGCTGCTTGCCTGTCCTGCTGAAAGTGATTTTAAACACAGTTCTGGGCTGCATTTTACTGATCGGACCTGCTGCAGCCTCCGATTTTATGGTACCGGTCAAATCAATAGCCCAGATTACCATCGATGAAGATAATGAAGCCCTTAACTATCCAGTGGCCTTATTTTTTGATCCGACCCTGGAGGAAATCTATCTGATCAACGGAGGAAAAGCCCGGATAGTCGTCTATGGACCTGACTTCTTTCCCCGTATATCCATCGGTAAAGGCCGCGGAGTGATAACGCCCCGCGGTGGAACTGTCTTACCCAACGGCGAGGTTTATATATGCCAGGTTATGACCGCCAAAAATCCGCGGCCTCGCCTCACCATATTGAACGGAGCTTTTTTTGTCGACAGGGAGATATTCCTGGATGAAATCCCCGATATAAAAGATTTCAGACCTAGAAATGTCGCGGTAAACAACGACGGGATAATATACCTGGCCGGTGACAATTATCGCGGCGTAATCGTTTTGGACGATGAGGGTAACTTTCTCCGCCTGCTGCAGCCGATGGATCAGATCATACTCAGAGGTGCAGAGGCGGAATTACCACTAGGTCTAGAAGGGGGACAAGAGGGAGCAGCAGAAATTCTTACCGAGGATACGGAAGAGACAATACCGGAAGAGGAAGATTTTGCCAATATCCCCGAAGAGTTTCGTCCCAGAAGCAGCGAGGAGGAAGGTTTCCGGGAAGTTACCGGTCCGGTCAAGATAAATTATGTCAACATCGACAGTACAGGAAAACTGTATCTGATTAGTGCTGAGACAGGTAAAATTTATGTATACGGCCCTGATGAAAGCTTTTTGTTCTCTTTCGGTACAAAAGGCGGCAGCCCAGGTCAGCAAAGTAATCCCAGAGCCTTGGTAGTGGATGAGGAGACCGAAGTGATTTACGTTGTTGACTATATGCGGCATACCATCCTGGCCTATAATCTGGCCGGTGAGTATATATTTGAATTCGGCGGCAGAGGATTTAATCCCGGCTGGTTTAACTTTCCCACTGATATAAGCATTAACAACCGGGGGCAGCTCATAATTGCCGATCTTTTCAACAAGCGGGCGCAGGTTCTGGAAGTGGAGAAGAAAGGCATTTCCTATTACATGGATAGGTCTCAGCCAGGATCCGTAGATCTTACGACCGAAGGCCAGGAAGATCAACCTGATGTGTTTCTGGAAGAGTTATACCAGACTATTAAGGAAGAGGAAAAAGAGGGCGAAGTTATTTCCGAAGAAGAGGGTGTTGGAGAAGAAAGGGAAGAAGAGGACGAACTTATTCCCGAAGAAGAAGGGGTTGAAGAAGAAAGGGAAGAAGAGGACGAGGTTATTTTTGAGGAGGAGGTCATTGAGGAAGCTCCTCCTGGGGAACCGGCGCCATTAGGCCCTTTCGATGAACCCTTGGAATCACCCGAAGAAATTCAATAACAGTGTAATCAAAAGTAAATAATCAAAGCAGTCGGAGGCAGAAA
>JAFDCR010000013.1 GCA_019312685.1 Deltaproteobacteria bacterium
CATATCTTGAAAAAAGACTGCTCAGCCTTTATACGCTGATATGGAAACGTTTTGTTGCATCCCAGATGTGCCCGGCCATATTTGACCAGACCACGGTTTCCATAAAAGCCGATAAATACCTGCTCAAAGCCCAAGGCGCAATTCTGCGTTTCAAGGGTTTCATGACCCTCTACGTTGAATCAAGTGACGAGAACGGTAGCAACAACTCCAAAAACATAAATGCGGAAAAGGGAAAAGACATTATCCCTGATGTGGCTGTGGGCGACTCCTTAAAAGTCCTGGCAATTGTCCCAAAACAGAATTTCACCCAGCCTCCACCGAGATATACTGAAGCAACCTTGGTCAAGGCCCTGGAAGAAAACGGGGTCGGCCGTCCCAGCACCTATGCTGCCATCATATCAACAATCCTGGAAAAAGAATATGTCATGCAGCAACAGCGAAAATTCAAGCCGACAGACCTGGGAAAGCTGGTTAATGAATTGCTGGTGGCTCACTTCCCTGCGATCCTCGACATTGAATTTACCGCCACCATGGAAGGTAATCTGGACAAGATTGAAGAAGGTGAGAGCAACTGGGTCAAGCTTCTGCAGTCCTTCTACGGTCCTTTTGAAAAAACCCTCTCTGCAGCCAAGCAGGAAATGAAATCCGTAAAAAAACAGGGCCTTCCAACGGGAATTCCCTGCAAGACATGTGATGGGAATCTGGTAATCAAATGGGGCAGGACCGGAGAGTTTCTGGCCTGTGAAAATTACCCGGAGTGCAATTTCACCCAGAATTTCAAAAAGGACGAGGACGGCACGATCATTCCCATTGAGAAAGAAGAGCCGGTTGATTCCGGCGAGAAGTGTGAAAAGTGCGGCAGGCCTATGGTTTATAAACAGGGCCGTTTCGGAAAATTTCTGGCCTGCTCGGGATATCCGGAATGCAAGCATATAAGGGCCCAGACTACAGGGGTTAAATGCCCTGAGGAAAATTGCACCGGTGAAATTATCCAGAAAATTTCAAAAAAAGGGAAGGTTTTCTTCAGCTGCAACAGGTTCCCGAAATGTAAATTTGCTGTTTGGGACCGCCCGGTGCCCAGGCAGTGTCCCAAATGCGGCAGATCATTCCTGCTGGAAAAAATTACGAAAAAGGGCACGGTTCTTAAATGTTTTGATAGTGCTTGCAGATATTCAGAGCCCTAGTCATAACCATTTACGATGGTGATTATTATTCATTAAAAAAAATTGGTGGCAGCCCATAATTAATGCAGCAGGTAAAAAAGAAACACCGCAGAAAAACCAGTATTGAACTTGCCAGGCTTTGTGTCCAAGCGGCACTGGAAAAAAAAGCTGAGGACCCGTTAATTCTTGATGTCAGAAAGCTTTGTTCATTTACTGATTATTTTGTCATCCTCAGCGGCAGATCCACCCGGCATGTACAGGGACTTGCCGAGGCAATCGAAGATGAACTCCGCAGCAAGAGGCTGTCGTCCAGCAAGTCGGAAGGACTCAAAGAGGGGTCCTGGGTCCTGCTGGATTATAACGACGTAGTGGTGCACATCTTTTATGCTGAAACGAGAAAGTTTTATGATATTGAAGGACTCTGGCACGATGCCCCCATAATATCCCTTGACGATTAACTCTAAATACCGATGCAAAAACAACCACCCATACTACTGGCAATTTTAGACGGCTGGGGCGCAGGCCCCCTTACCGATGAAAATGCCATTCACCTTGCCAGGACACCCAACATGGACCTGTGGCAGAACAGTTTTCCCTATACCACCCTGTTGGCCCATAACGGAGCCGTCGGGCTGCCTGAAGGCCAGATGGGCAATTCAGAAGTAGGACATCTCAATATCGGCGCCGGTCGTGTTGTTTACCAGGATTTTACCCGGATCAACCGTGCTATTGAATCAGGCGAGTTCTTTGAAAATCAAATTCTGCGCGATACCCTTACCAAAGCCCTGGAAAACAAATCCGGACTGCATCTTATGGGGCTTGTTTCCGACGGTGGGGTCCACAGCCATATAAATCATTTGGTGGCACTTCTGGAAATGGCATCCAGGCAAGGCCTGAAAGATGTCTATATCCATGCATTCATGGATGGTAGGGACACCCCCCCAACAAGCGGTAAAAAATATATACAACGACTCCAGGACGAATTGAAAAGAATAGGAACCGGGCGCCTGGCTTCTATCTCAGGCCGCTATTATGCCATGGACCGCGATAGACGCTGGAACAGAATACAGGTAGCCTGGCAGGCCCTGGTTGACGGCCAGGGCATTATTGCCTCTGATCCGGTGCAGGCGGTGCAGGATGCTTATGACAGGGGGGAAACCGATGAGTTTATCAAACCGATTGTTTTGCACAATGAAAACCAAATACCCGTTGCTCCGGTAAGGGATAATGATATCATCCTGATGTTCAACTTCAGGGCCGACCGGGTCCGCGAGTTGACCCATGTTTTTACCGATAAAGACTGGCAGGAATTTGAGGTCAGCCATAGACCTATATTGACAGACTGCATAACCTTTACCCAATACGACAAGCAATTCACTCTGCCTGTTGTATTCCCGCCGGTCACCATGGAACATATCCTGGCTGAGGAAATAAGCCGCCATGGACTCAGGCAGCTCCGTATTGCCGAAACGGAGAAATATGCCCATGTAACCTATTTCTTTAACGGCGGCCGTGAGGAACCCTTTCAGTCTGAGGACCGCATCCTGGTCCCTTCTCCCAAAGAAGTAGCAACCTACGACCAGAAACCTGAAATGAGTGCATACCTGGTTACGGCTGAACTCCTTAAACGTATTGACAGCAAATCCTATTCACTCATAGTGCTCAATTTTGCCAACGGAGATATGGTTGGGCACAGCGGCATCATGGAGGCCGCGATCAAGGCCTGTGAGGCCGTGGATACCTGTCTCGGAAAAATTGTGGAAAAATTCATTGCCAAGGGCGGCATTGCACTCATTACCTCAGACCACGGCAATGCTGAAACCATGCGTGATCCCGACTCCCACAGCCCGATCACGGCCCATTCTTCAAACCCGGTACCGTTTATTCTGATCAGCGAAGAACATAAGGGCTGTACATTGCGGAAAGACGGCTCTCTCCGGGATATTGCCCCCACTATTTTAAGCCTGCAGAATCTGAGCATACCTGAAGAAATGACCGGCAGGAACCTGATATTGCCTTAACCGACAGCTTCTGCTGTTGAAACAACAGGGTTATGCCCTAATTTATCCGGTTGATTTTTGAAAGTGGATTCTGCTAAACAGAATACTGTCAAATTAATTTTGGATTTACAGAAAATCCTTGCTGTAATCAATTATATATGTGGATAACATGAAATATATCAGCACCAGGGGAGGAATCGCTCCCATATCGTTTCAAGAAGCTGTCATGATGGGCCTGGCAACTGATGGAGGCCTTCTTCTGCCCGAATCTCTGCCGGAAGTGACTGCGGGAACCATGAACAGATGGAAAACTCTTTCCTTCCAGCAATTGGCCTCGGAGATTTTCCAGTTCTTTATCGACGATATTCCTGAAGACCGGATCGATTCTCTCATCAGGCAATCGTACAGCACCTTCGATCATCCCGAGATTACCCCTTTGGTAAAAAAGGGGGAATTATATATCCTTGAACTCTTCCATGGCCCCACCCTGGC
>JAFDCR010000014.1 GCA_019312685.1 Deltaproteobacteria bacterium
CCATATCAATGTTATTCAATGCCATCGCAGCCAATCCAAGATGATACAGAAAGTGAGGATTGTCCGGTTGGACGCTGACAGCCTGTCCCAAAAGTCCGGCTGCCTTCTGATTCTGACCGGTTTGGAGGGCAATTATACCTGCAAGATAAAGGGCCTCGGGCTGCCTGGAATCATGTTGCAGGATCTTATGAAAGACAGATTCCGCCTGCTGCAGCCGGCCGGCCTGCATCTGACTGCGTCCGGATTCAAGCATTTTGGCAATATCACTTTTCTTCTGGTTCATAATCACATTCCAGGCTGCTTAAGACACAAAACCTATCAATTGAAATGATTTTGTCAGGTAAAATTTGCTTTTGCCTGCCACTTATTACAGGAAAATGATTCTAACCGGTTAGGCCCACTGAGGCTCAGATAGAAAACAGTTATTTTTTCCGGTGTGATTCACCTAATATAATCATTATATTAAAAGCTGGTGTATTGGTAATTTAAAATTTTCTGCAGCCAACATGGGCCTCTATTGAAAACTTTTTTTAAGCAGATTATTTGATAGCAAAATGGGCATATGGCTAAAATAAGCAAAAAAATCAAACGCAGCCTCGGGCAAGGCAAAAAAAGAAAAAAGACTCCGCCCCTACAAAAAACATTCCAGCAGGCCCTGACACTCCACCAGGCCGGCCGGCTCCCGCAGGCTGAAGCCCTTTATCGACAGGTCCTCGCCGCAGAACCTGATCATCCCGATGCCTTGCATTATTTGGGAATACTCGCTCATCAGGTGGGGAAACATGAAATTGCCGTTGAATTGATAAACAAAGCACTCATCCTGAAACCTGATTCAGCCGAGGCGCATCTCAATCTTGGCAATGCACTTAAAGACCAGGGAAAACTGGATGAGGCTGCGGCCAGCTATCGCAGTGCGATTACCTTGCAGCCCCATAATGCCAATACCCATCTTAACTTGGGAAACACGTTCCTTGAGCAGGGGAAACTGGTCGAAGCAGCCGGCAGTTACCGGCAGGCAATCACCTTGCAGCCTGATTTTGCAGATGCATATTACAACCTGGGAATAACCCTCAAGGCTCAAGCTAAACTGGAGGAGGCAGTAGTAAGTTACCGGCAGGCAATCACCTTGCAGCCCGATAATCCCAATACGCACCTTAACCTGGGCAATACCCTTCTGGATCAGGGGAAACTGGACGAGGCGGAGGCCAGCTACCAGCGTGCCCTCGACCTGAAGCCTGATTTTGCCATGGCACACTATAACCTGGGAAACGTTTATAAGGAGCAGTACCGACTGGGTGAAGCAGTGGCCAGCTATCATAAGGCTTTAACTTTCCAGCCGGATTACGCAGATGCAATCCTCAATCTTGGTAACGCTCTCAAGGATCAGGGCCGGCTGGATGAGGCAATCGCTTCCTATCGCCGGGTCCTTGCCATGGAGCCTTATTATGTCCAGGCACACAGCAATCTGTTGTTTTGTCTGAACTACTTTTCCGGCGTTACCCAGGAAGAGATCTATAATGAATCCCTGCACTGGGCCGAAAGGTTTGCCAGGTTTTGCCAAACAGATACACCAACATTTGCAAATATACTCAAAACAGACAGAAAACTGCGGGTCGGTTATGTTTCTCCTGATTTCAGAGTACATTCGGTTGCTTTTTTCATTGGACCCATTATCAGGGAGCACAACAGGGAGCGGATTGAGGTTTTCTGTTACGCCAACGTAAAAAAACCGGATACAGTAACAGAGCGCCTGCAGGCAGAGGCGGATCATTACTCTTCAACTGATGGAATCAAACCTGAAGCCGTTGCAGACAGCATCAAAAATGACAGGATCGATATCCTCGTCGATCTTGCCGGACACACCAACAATAACAATCTACCTGTCTTTGCCCGTAAACCGGCGCCCGTTCAGGTGACCTGGCTGGGGTACCCGAACACTACCGGGTTAAGATACATGGATTACCGCTTGACGGATGCGATAGCAGATCCTGAGGGCGAGGCTGATAAACTCCACAGTGAAAGACTCCTGAGGCTGGAGCATGGCTTCCTCTGCTATCAGCCGCTGGCTTCGGCTCCGGAGGTGGCTCCCTCGCCATGCCGGGAACATGGCCAAATAACCTTCGCCAGTTTCAATAATCTGACAAAGGTAACTCCCGAGGTAATAAAAGTATGGGCGGAGATTTTACATGCCGTTCCCGACTCACGCCTGCTGCTCAAGGCAACACAGCTTGCAGATGATCATACTAGGGATCGTATTGGGGAAATGTTCGTCCAGGAGGGCATTGGACCAGAGCGTCTTGAAATGCACAGCAGGCTGCCAAACCCGGCAGACCACCTGGAGCTCTACAGCATGGTGGATATCGGGCTGGATCCTTTCCCTTATAACGGCACAACTACTACCTGCGAAGCTTTGTGGATGGGGGTGCCGGTTGTAACCCTCCTCGGGAACCGTCATGCAGGCCGAGTGGGTGCTTCAATCCTGCACAGAACAGGCCTGGAAGAATTGATTGCCCGCTCTGTGGATGGGTATATCAAAATGGCCCGGTCGCTTGCCGGAGACCTGGAGAGGCTGCAGGAAATGCGTTTCAGTCTCCGGAGCCGGCTGCAGGAGTCTGAACTCATGAACAGCCGACTTTTTACAGATCACCTTGAAGATGTGTACCTCCAGATATGGCGGAAATACTGTGAAAGCATGAGGGCAATACAGTAAGCACCCTGGGCATCGGGTCCGGATAAGAGAATGCCGGACGTTTTTATTTAAAAAAATAAGGCCCTAGACAGTTGTCTTAAGTAAATTACCTGAAGCGTATGGAACTACTATTCTAAATCCTGAATCC
>JAFDCR010000015.1 GCA_019312685.1 Deltaproteobacteria bacterium
GAGCAGCATTCTATTCGGGCATGAAAAAGGCGCATTTGCTATATCCCAGACAAGGGGCCTCGGCTTGTTGCAAATATGCAGAACTGGAACAGTTGTTATCGAAAATGTGGATAAGTTTACCAGGGGCATGCAGCAAAAACTTCATGATTTTCTCAAGAATGGAACTTTTGAAACAGTGGGAGGCCAGAAGCCGAATACCTCCTCAGCCAAAATTATCGTCACCTCTTCAAAGAATCTTGACGAACTAGCCCAAGATGGACTTTTTGATGCAGGGCTGCTGGAATTGCTGCTAAGCAATGTCATGACTGTTCCATCCATAAGAAAACGCAAAAGCGATTTGCGTCTCCTGGTGGATTTCCTCATTATCATGGAATGCTTCAAGACGCCTGACAGGAAACTCATCAAAGGCATTTCGCCTGAGGCCTATCAGAGGATCATGGAATACGAATGGCCCGGCAACATGGATGAACTGCAGATCGTTACCCGCAGGGCAATTAACCTGGCCCAAGGCGACTACCTCATGCCGGAAGACATATTCATCGGTATTGCACCACCAGAAGGGAAATATACGATCAACCTTTTGCAGTTCGACAAGATCAAAGCTTTTTTTAAAAGTCAGCAATATCCTTTGGGGCTGCAGATAGTAACATTATCTGTATTCAGTGCCATCTTTCTGATGTCTTTCTGGGGGAGCCAGTCACCAGACAGTAATATTGCACTTATCCTCGTTTGGGGTATGTGGGAGCCACTATTATTTATCAGTTGGTTTGTTGGAGCTCGTGTATGGTGCTCAGTATGCCCGATGGGGGCCATGAATGATCTGCTAAACAAAACAGGTATTAAGAAGTTTAAAGTCCCTCATTTTATTCCCCGCTATGGGGCTTATATCAGTGCCTTGGGACTGGGTGTAATTATCTGGGCTGAAGTAGCAACCGATATGATTTATTCTCCTATGGCCACTGGATTCCTGCTGCTTTCGATAACGTTTTTTGCAATCCTGTCAGGCCTTATCTTTGAACGCAGGCTCTGGTGCCGTTATCTCTGCCCTCTTGGAACGCTTGGGGCTGTATATTCCGGCTGCTCAATTGTTGAATGGCGATCGAACAACAGTATCTGCAACACTACCTGCAAGGATAACATCTGTTATAAGGGCGATACCTTTACTCGTGGCTGTCCGTTATACCAGGGCCCCTTCTCATTGCATTCAAACCAGAACTGTATATTGTGTGGACGCTGTGTAAAGCTGTGCCCTAACGATTCACCCGTATTAAATCTCCGCATACCCGGACATGAGATGTGGGCAGCATTGAAACCGGAAAAGGTAACAACAATATTTGTGCCGGTCATTCTAGGAACCCAGATATTTCGCGGGATTGAACACTTATCTTTTATCCAGCAGCTTGAATCAGGCTTCTTACCCATGTGGGCAGTTTATGCAGTTTTACTGTTTGCGACTACAGTTGTTTCTTACTTCTTTACGCAAATTTCCGGCGCAATTGCTTTTGGCAACCTGAAGAATAGTACCATCACAAAAGGAAGCTTGTTCATACATGCCATAACACCACTAGCTCTTGCATTTGAGATTGTTTATCAGCTTAATCCTCTCCTGACTCGTCTTGGTCATTTCCTGCCGACATTGGGAAGACAGCTGGACTTTAATTGGGAGTTCTGGGATTTTGCCTATCAGGCTGAATCAATCAAACCCTGGCAGGTTCTCTTAATTCTTCTCGGCATGGTGGCTTCAACTGCCTTTTTAAAAGTTCTGATTAGAAACCATCAGGATGATAAGCAAGGGCTCTCACCTAAACGGCTCAGAAATCTGCCAATACTGTTTTGGGGTAGCATCTGTATTTGGATATTTGTTGCCATGTGATTTTATTCATACCTGAGCAGGCAATAGCCTAAGTGGCTATATCCTTTGGATATGATAAATGGGGATTTGAGATGGAATAGTTTCTTTTGTGGTAAGTATGAGGACTTCTCTGCATTACACCATCCTAATATATATTGAAGAACTTTTCTCTATTGACAGCCTCATAGATATTTAATATCAAAATACCTAATTGCTATTCATATAGGGCTTGTCTGACATTTTAGTTTCATAAATTTCTGTTCTAGTGAGGACTTTAATGGGAGAGTTTCACAAGAAAAGCGGTTTTCCGGCCTGTAAACGGACAATTGAACGTGCTGGACTAATCATTGTCTTCTTGATTAAAGGAACACCTTGTTTCAACCAGGAGGAAGACTTCTCTGTGCAGCAAAGTCCGCCCTTAAATTATCATAAAGTTTTCTTTCTGCATGAATACCTTTTGTCTCTAATTTTCTTTTTTATCTTCTTTGGGGCGGCGCCTTTTCAGGATGCAATAGCCGAAGTTATTCCTGAAGATTCACTTTGCTGTAATTGCCATAAAATTATCTGTGAAGACAATTTAATTAAAGACAAGGTACACCGTCCATTTCTGGAGCGAAATTGTTCACTCTGTCATGTCTATGATGATACAGTTTCGGACGGAAAAGAACCTGAATTAATTATTGTAAACGTTCCTGATCATTTGCCCATGCGAAGCAAAATTGATATTTCGATATCAGTGTGCACAAATTGTCATGCAGGTTTCGCACATTCTGGTAATCATTCGGTCAAAGTTCGTCCCTCTGAAAATGTGATTATCCCGGAAGATTTTTCACTTGGGCCAGATGGCAGTATAACATGTATTACTTGCCATACTAGTCATAGCTCTGAGTATGAGTATAGGATGCGTTTCTGTTATATAGTCGGCAATATGCAAGCAGGTCGTTATCCTGACATAGATGCAGCTAGGGCTCAGGGGGGATGCTTAATTTGTCATGCTGAAAAAGGGGTCTTGCCAAAAAACCGCAATAAAAATTGGTAATATCTAAATGAAATTACACTTCCAGGAAGAAGTTGTTAGGTTCTTTCTATTTTGGCAAGCCAATCATAACCCAATAAGCATGCCTAACAAATTTCTTACTCATTAATGACTTTGACATTTTCTCCCTTCACTTATATTGTTTTTTCCAGCATATTGCATATGAAATAACTTCTATAAGGAGGGAAAACTATGCAAAGAGCAAACACTATTGTTTTTGGTATGGTGATAACGGTTGTTTTAATGGGAGGTTTCACTTTCGCTCAGGAGGACAAAAAAGGGTGTGCAGACCCTGAACTCTTTACACGGGTACCTGGGTTCTATCTCGACGAGTGCGAAATAAAAGATTTTGGTGCTCACGAATTTATTGACCCTGTGACCAAGGAGGAGGTGTCCATTGAAGGGCGCTTTTATTCATACTACTATTATCTCAAAGATGAATTAAGTGGCCGGAAATCGATGCTCCAGATCGCCCGGAATTATTCTAATGCTATCGACAAGATCGGCGGCGTTTTTTTTATGGACAATCCGAATGGGAGTGACAACACCTGGATGAAGGTAACCAGGGAGGGTAAAGAAATATGGGCGGCAATAGAGCAGGATCATTGGGAAGGTGAGACGTATTATCTCTATATCGTTGAAAAAGAAGCCATGAAACAGGAGGTAGTAGCTAATGCGGATGTGATGGCAGACGGTATCAGCTCAACCGGCCATGTTGCTCTCTACGGAATATACTTTGATTTTAACAAATCGGATTTAAAGCCAGAATCTGAGCCCACTCTTAATGAAATCGCCAAGTTGATTACAGGAAACCCTAATCTAAAAGTATTTATCGTGGGACACACCGATAACGTTGGAGATGTCGATTACAATATGAAGCTCTCACAAGCAAGAGCAGACGCTGTCGCAAAAGCTCTCACCACGAAATACAAGGTGAGCCCCCAGAATCTGAAAGCTTATGGAGTAGGACAACTAGCACCCGTAGCCTCAAACAAGACCGAAGAAGGTCGTTCTAAAAACCGTCGAGTGGAATTGGTAGAACAGTAATTTTTCGATGGTTAGCTAGGATTGCTGGTTGTGATACAAACATTACCTGACATGGATAAAATTAAAACTTCTGCAATGAATTAACATTCGTGAATAATTCCTTGAGTGTTAAGATATCCAATTGATATATGAACCCCTTCGGTAAAAACCTGGAGGGGTTTTGGGTTGTCATTTATCTTTACACGTCTGTTCCGGTGGACTAATTAGAAAACCATGAACAAACCGGAACAGGACGAAAATGATTTCAGGAGGTAAATATGAAACTGGAGGTTCCTGTAATAGGTATTCTGCGTGGGATAGATGCTGCTGATTTCGGTCCCCTCATGCAGGCATCTTTTGCGGCAGGGTTGCAGGCCCTTGAAGTGACCATGAATACGGCTGGCGCTGAAGATATTATTGCCGGAAACAGAGATAGTGTGCCTCCCGGTAAATATCTGGGCATGGGAACCCTGCGGAATCTTACGGAAGCCCAAAGGGGTTATGAGGCAGGGGCCATGTTTTTTGTCACGCCTAATGTTGATCTCGAGGTAATCAGGTTTGCCGGAACTAAGAATATTCCGGTAATTGCGGGCGGGTTGACCCCTACGGAAGTGTATACGGCCTGGAGAGAAGGCGCGGACATGGTAAAGGTTTTTCCCTGCAGGAGTCTAGGCGGACCGCAATATATCAGGGAACTCCGAGGGCCCTTTGACCATATACCGCTGGTGGCGGTCGGCGGTGTCAGTGCTGAGAACGCCAGGGACTATCTGGATGCGGGAGCAGCCGGGGTAGGGATGGGGCTTTCACTTTTCGGAAAGGAAGCAGTTGCTGCAAAGGATTGGGATGCTGTGTACCGGAATGTTGAGCGTTTCATCCAGCTTTTATGACTTTTAAATTTATTGAATCTACTTCGTCGTAGGATGTGTCGCATACCTTTCTTTGTATAGCGACACATCCTTCTCCTTGTATCTCCTGCAAATTTAAAAGTCATAAAGTTGTTATATATAAGCAAGGGAATATAAGGTTTCAAATAAAAAACTTGAAACCTCGACCCCTTGACCCCTTCTAATACTTCAACGGCAGATCGGCATCTTTCCAGGCTGAGATGCCGCCTTTCAGATTATAAATTTCATTCCAGCCGTTTTGTGACATGAGCTTCCCCAGGGCAAGGCTGCGGCCGCCAACCGCGCAGATCAGCAGAATCGGTTTGTCCTGGGGAGGACGTTGTACACCCTTTATTATATCCCATAGAGGCATAAAGATAGAGCCTTCAATATAGCCTTCATATAATTCGTCCTTGCCGCGGACATCGACGAGCAGTATATCCTGGCGGTTTTTTATTAAATTGAAAGCTTCACTGGGGGTAACGGTCTTGAAGAATGACTGCTGCTGTTCAAGACCGGGGAATTCTGCCTGGGCTGCAGGAGTAATCTGCTGGCCGGCGAAAACCAAGGTTATTGCTGCTATTGTTAAAATTATAAAATTTTTCATTTTCTAGTTCCTATCATTTGAAATATATTTATAAATTCTATTGGCCGGTTTTAAGTGAAGATAAACTAAGTACGGCAAAGCTGTTTTGCAAGACAGAAAAAAGGGTGCGGAGGAAAGGCTAGGCACCGTTCAGGAACGGGTCAACTGGCGGTATTTAATTCTGTGCGGTTGATCCGCAGCAGAGCCCAGACGTTTTTTCCTGTCCCTTTCGTAATCCGAGTAGTTTCCTTCAAACCAGACCACCCTGCTGTCACCCTCAAAGGCAAGGATATGGGTGGCAATCCGGTCCAGGAACCAGCGATCGTGACTGATAACCACAACACAGCCTCCGAAGTTTTCAAGGGCCTCTTCCAAGGCACGGAGTGTATTTACGTCCAAATCGTTGGTCGGTTCATCTAGCAGTAGTACATTTGCGCCCTCTTTCAGCATGCGGGCCAGGTGAACCCTGTTGCGCTCGCCGCCTGAAAGCCGCCCGAACGCGGGGACATGGTGAGCCCGGGAGGCACGGGAGACCCCGGGTGGGCGCTCCTCAGGTGATGTTGTAGATCGACAGGTCAGTGGCCGGGTGACGACAAATGCCGGGCGTCCGGTGCTGGCACGCGCGCTGCAAACTCGGGTTGCGGAAGGAGGAGATGACCTATGCGTAGAGCTGCGAGTGCGTTTCTTGTCGCGACCCTGTCGGCGTTGATCCTGGCCTGCACCGGCCAGCTGACCGGTGTCTACTCGGTGACGGACGAAGAGGATGTCGATACCTACTACTCACAGGGCCAAGGAGATGGGGAGCCTATGGGGGACGGCGCCAGCGAGCTCCAGCTCGATGTCGAGTCCGCGATCGCCGTGCTCCCGCAGTGCGAGCACAACGGCGAGCTGCAGCTGGCCATGTGGCTCGGCAACACGCCCTGGAACTGGGACTGGGACGACCCTGCCCCCCAGGAGCAACCGTCCGTGGCCCCGACAGTGCTCAGCCTGGAAGCGGCGAGCGGCGAGCTGCTCGGCAGCACTTCGCTGAAGGTCGAGGAGATGGTGGCCGCGCTGCCGGCCATGGAGCTCGGCACGATTCAATCGTTTGTGCACCCCATGCAGCTCAGCATCTCCGCGGAGCTGGTGGCGGCCGGCGCTTTTGCGGCCAACCTCTACGCCTGCCTGGACACCGATGCCGATGGCTCGTGCGCGGACGAGA
>JAFDCR010000016.1 GCA_019312685.1 Deltaproteobacteria bacterium
AAAGATATAAACAGGAATCAACTGTCAAAACTCATTGATGCAATCAGTACTAATCTGACAAGTTTTTTTCGAGAGAATCAGCACTTTGATTACCTGCAAAAGGAATTGCTTCCCCATTTATTGCAGAAAAAGCAAAAGAACGGTAATTTAAGAATCCGTGCCTGGAGTGCCGGCTGTTCGTCAGGCGAAGAACCTTACTCAATCGCAATTACTTTACTGGATAACATCCCGAATCCATCTGCCTGGGATATAAAGATACTTGCTTCAGACATTTCTGAATCGATGATAGGAATTGCCGATACAGGGATTTACCCGAAAGAAAAGGTAGCCCCTGTCTCGCAATCGCAAAAATACAGATTTTTCATCTCGCGCCGTATAAAAGGGAAAAAAACTTACGAAGTAAGCACCGCCCTAAGAGATATCACAATGTTCAGATATTTAAATCTTGTTAAAGAGTGGCCCATAAAATGTCCAGTTGATTTTATCTTCTGTCGAAATGTGATGATTTACTTCGACAAATCAACTCAGCAGGAACTGATTAACAGATTCTGGGACATTCTGGACTCCGGAGGGATTTTTTTTACCGGTCATTCAGAATCTTTAACCGGAATAACACATAAATTTAAATACTTATACCCAACTATCTATATGAAACCCTGAGGAACCGAGATGAATAAAAGACACATATTAGGGTAGCCTCGGAGAAGGCGGTTACATTTATTCTCCGGTAATGACGAGCTTTTGGACTATCAGTTTTTTCCTTCCAATTTCTTACCTTTTTGGCTTTAATGTTTAATATGCTGAAAAAGGGACTCGTTCAAATCTATACCGGGGATGGCAAGGGTAAAACCACTGCTGCATTCGGACTGGCCCTGCGGGCGGCCGGACAGGGGCATAAGGTTCTGATTTACCAGTTCCTGAAACCCCCATCTCTGGATATCGGAGAACGCTTTGCCCTTCAATTAGGAGCAGTCAGAATCAGAGTCGAAGCCGTTGATGTTCCCTGGGATATGTCCGCATCCTTTAAAGATCAAAAAACGGTCGCTCGAATGCGGAAAGTTATAAGTGAAAGTCTTGAAAGGATTGCACAAACCGCCGAGAAAAGATTCTACGATGTCCTTATACTGGATGAAATTGTCTATTGTCTGGCCAAGGGACTGGCTGAATTCGAAGATGTTAAAAATATTATTGAAAGCAGAGACCGCGCTGTTGAAATCGTCCTGACCGGCCGGGGTGCAGCAAAAGAACTTGTCGAGCTGGCCGATCTGGTAACAGAAATGAAAAAAATAAAACACCCTTTCGATAACGGCCTTGAGCCCAGACGCGGCATTGAGTATTAATAGATATCAAGACTGAACTAACTTATATCAAAAGGAAAATATCATTATGAAAAGTTATTGGTTCGGAATCGTTATATTCATTATTGCCGTCTGTCTGATTACGCCTCTGATCGTTGGACAACAAACTACAAAAATTGTCCAGGGCCAGGCCATATTAACCGTTTCAGAAGGTAAAAGACTTATTGCAAAGGCAATTGCCCAGATGCCCGAAGTCAAAGAAGCCCTGTCCGGGGGGATGGTTATCATAGCAAAGGGAACTACCAATACCTATGTTGCAGAAGAGATTGTCGGCAGAAAAATCGAACATGGTGCGTATGTCTACGGCAGGACGCATCCTCAAAAAGGAGGCAAAAGGCTTAATCCCGGCGAGAGCATCAGCGAATTTATATTAGTAAACGGCAAAGTACAGAAAGACCTTTCCCTGTCCGATGCCGTTAAAAAGCTCAAACGCGGCGATGTAGTACTCAAAGGTGCAAATGCCCTTGATTATCAAACTAAAAATGCAGGCGTTCTCGCAGGCAGCTCAACTGGCGGCACCACAGGAACGTTTCTGCCTTATGTCGTTGCAAGAAAGGCCCATTTGATTATACCCGTAGGACTCGAAAAACAGGTAGCAGGAAATCCTGTCGATATTGCCAGAATGATGAAAGAACCAACCACGCCGATCAACGGTGTACCTTCAATGTTTCTGCTGCCGGGACAGATCGTAACAGAGATAGAAGCGCTGAAGATATTGGCCGAAGTAGAAGTCTATCAGGTGGCGGCAGGAGGTATAGGAGGCGCAGAAGGCGCGGTGCGACTGCTTATTCGCGGTTCAAGGTCAGATGTGGAGAAAGCCCTTCAAGCCGTTGAACAAATACAAGGTGAGCCTCCGTTCGCCGAATAGTAACAATAACAAAAGACCACAGGACTCTGTTAATGACTAAGAATATTGGTGTAATTATTTGTGCAGCAGGGCGCAGTAAAAGGTTCGGAGGAACAAAGAAAAAACAATTCGCTGATGTAAATGGACGCGCCGTTTTTCTGAGGAGCGTTGAACTGTTTTCGGACCGCAATGACGTAAAACAAATTTTACTGGCAATCTCTCCCGATGACGAAGAAGTGGTCAATGTCAAATGGGGACCTAATCTGAAGTTTTTTAATGTGAAAATCTGTTTTGGCGGCTCCGAAAGATTCGATACCGTTAAAGAGGCCCTGAAATTAATCAAGGATGACATCGATCTC
>JAFDCR010000017.1 GCA_019312685.1 Deltaproteobacteria bacterium
GTGGGCAAAGCTGGGGCGCCTCGGTCAATTTTTTTACATTTTCACCACCGCAATGGGGACAGATTCTGCTTCTCTCATTCAGAGGTTTCCGGCAATGGGTGCACGATGTGGTCATAATCCTGTCTCTTGTTTCCTGTTGGATGTAAAGCCTACGTTGTGTCTTTCCAGTTCCACCATTTGAGAAATTTTGCGTCCGGTGTTGCGCTTTCCGCATAATACACCGCACAGCGGAAAACATACAGAACACAGCGGTCAATATGTCTTTGGCGAAGAGCACCCAGTCTGTTATACATTTTCTCCGGATTTTCGCCTTTGAGGTCATTGACCCGGCGATAGCCCAAATCCATCAAGGCCCGGGCGAGTTTGTCGCCCACACCCGGTATCTCTTTTAGTGCCTTAGAAATTATTTTCTTGTTTTTTTGCATGAAATAATTTCGTTAAGGCACTTATTTCCAGCTCTGCTGGATTAGATTATTTGCGTTCTGCATGAAAGGAAAGGTTACAGGACAAGGGTTAACGGTGACGGGAAGGTCATATCCTGCCCTGTAAACTGGATATTCTTTTGTCTTTGTCGAATTTTTAAATTGCAGAACGTAACATGGTGCGCGCTATTTTTTTGTGCGGTTATTTTTATCGCATGATTATCATATGGGTGCAGGGGGCTGTGCCGGAGGCTTTTTTTAATCATGTCGGTGGCTCTCAAGGATTTCAGCAATATCCTCCATGCTGAATTTATTCAGCTGCACGATCTTTGCCTGCGATTGAAATGCGGGCGGCAGAATGGTACGTGCCTCCTCTTTGTTTTCCGCCTCAATAACTATCCAGGCCTTATGCTCCCCATCCTGACATCCCCAGTCTGCTTGGGTTGTGAAATGGGAACCGTAATTGAGGAAGCTTTCAACGACGCGGGCACAGGCAACCACTTCAGCATCATGTGGTACTTCAATAAAAAATCGCGGCATGGCGCTCACCTCCTTTTATTGAAACTGAAAATCTATTCCCATTATGGCACAAAAATCCATTTTAGTAAGAGGAACCCTAAATAGTAATTGCAATTATACCTTAGCTCGTGCATTTTAATAAATATTTCAATAAAAAATGGCCGTTGTCTCCCACTTATATTGAAATATCTTCAAACAGACCTTTTTCGTTGAGTTTTACGGGGATGTCGCGATAACCCATATATACCGAACCGGGCGATGTTGCATATCGCCTTGAAACCCAACTGGTTTCTCCATGATATACCATGCCATGAATCACCAGGTAATTATATATCCATATCAGATTGCAACAATTTGCTGGGATAATTGATGGCAGAGAAAACAACCAATCAGAAGGTCCATCTCCTTAAGGTTAAAAGGCCGGATCCTTTGAACAGGAGATCGAATCAGGACAGAAGAAAAAGGGCTGACAGAAGAAGCAGGAAGGATAGGAGACTTGGCTGGGGTAGCATTGAAGAGTACTTGTTGGAAGGGGCGATGACTACCGCTGCTACGCTTGTATTTCAGTTCAGCAGGCCGTTTACAATCATACTTGGTTATGTCGATTTACTGGCTGAAAATGCCAAGGATGAAAAGTCCAGGGAAAAGTTGAAGATAATCAAGGACCAACTGGAGCAGATTAGTAGAATTCTGAATAATTTCAGAGAACTTGACAGATATCAGACCAAGGAAGTTGACGGTTTGAAAATACTGGACATTGAAATGAATGAGCCTGATGGAGATTGATTGTAACTCGCAGGCTGAGCAGGAAAAATATACACTCCAGGGAAGAAGACATGGAGGAGGTTCTGTTATTTGATAACCACTCCGGTGAAACCAGGTTGCTGGAAGAAATTCTTGTCCGGCTAGGGTGCCGGGTTACACTGGCGGAGAGTGCAAATGATTGCGTGGAAAAGATTAACAGCACGAATTATGTCCTTGTGATATTCGATCACTCCATCCCCGATCTCGATGTTTCCGACTTTGTCGCCAAAATAGAAGAAATTAACCTGACCACCCCTTTATCCATGATGGTCACTTTTTCAAGTAGATTTTATGAGGAAAAGTACGGTTGTTCAGGTATTGATTTTCTGATCTTCAAACCCTTCGGGTTTTCTCAGGTTTTAGGGCTGGTCGCAGCTGCCAGGAAGCTGGCGCGGAGATTAAGGGGTACTTATTGACGCATCCCAATCCCTAAGCTTCTATGGTGATGTCCCAATCTTCATAAGTGTTGCGGCCCGCCCGCAAAGACTGTACCGGACTGCTCGACATTTAACCAACCATGCCTTGAAAAGGACATGAAAATCTAACGAGTTGATGGTATTAATTGCTTGATATTCAAAATTAGTATTATTACGTTTATCTCCGGAGGATCACGATTTATTGATGAATCATCATTGATAAAAAAAATGCAAGGAGGCAAAAATGAACGAATTGGTCGAAAGCAGCGCCACCATTAAAGATATAGTTTCTAAGCTCTATGTTTTGAGAGACTCGTGTAAAGGAGTCGTGCACACCGAGAGTGGCGACTCGGATGTCCTCTGGTTTGAAGGTGCGGCTGCTCTTCTCCATCAAGGCATAAATCAGCTTCAAAATGGCCTGCAAATAATAGATATTGGCGGAGAAGATATGAGTGAGGTGGTTGTCAGCGGAATAAAGGACATAGTCTCTAAACTCTATGTGTTGCGAGATTCGTGTAAGGGCGCTTCTTATTCCGAGAATCCCGATCCCAATACGATCTGGTATCATGGCGCTGAATCAATTCTTCGTGATGCCATAGAACAGCTTCAAGAAGCACTGCAACTCATTGATGAACAGGCTGTTGCCGCGACAGAGTATGAGGAAGATGAAGCTGAGGAAGCGTATAGTGAAGAAAGCGAGGAGACCGAGTCCACGGACCAGCCCAGGGAGAAAAAGAGGATAGCAATAGCGAAATAATCTCTGTCCCGGAAGACCTTTACTGCTGAGAAAACAACCGCGGGTATCGGAGTCTTCTTCAGAATAAGGCAGTTCGGATAGATGGGTGAATTGCTGGTGTCGTTATTGGTGACTCTGGCGGATATCGAGGTCGTTTCCCTCACCATATTTGTTTGGATTATTCAATTGCCCGAACTGGTAGTTTTTTATGACAAGACCTTAAGCCTGGAACCTCTGTCGGCTGATGGCCTGGCAGAGAGAATACAAATCGGAATACCCTGCCGCTTTCATGAACCATGAAAGCGTTCATGCCAAAAACA
>JAFDCR010000018.1 GCA_019312685.1 Deltaproteobacteria bacterium
GCCGGTCTGCTGCAAACCGCGCCGGACAATGTCTCGTATCAGCGTAACACCACCGAAGGCATGGGTCTGATTGCCAACGGCTATCCCTTTTCCCCCGGCGACCGGATAATCAGCTATATCCATGAATATCCGGCCAACCATTACCCCTGGCGGCTGCAGGAATCCCGAGGCGTGCACCTGGACATGCTGCCGGACCGGCCGGTCAATACCACTGCCGCACCGCGTGGGCCCTGCGGCTGGGATATGAACGATCTGGAGCAACTGACCACCGACAGGACCCGAGTCGTTGCGATAAGCCATGTCCAGTTTACCAGCGGTTTTGGTGCCGACCTCAAGGAGTTGGGCGATTTCTGCAAAGACCGCAATATCGATCTGGTCTTGGACGCGGCCCAGAGTTTCGGCTGCATGCCCATATATCCGGAAGAGTGCAACATTGCGGCAATTGCATCGTCGGGTTGGAAATGGCTTCTGGGGCCGATAGGCACCGGGCTGCTCTACACCTCGGAAGCGTTTCGGGAAAAACTCGGCCATGTCATGGTCGGGCCCGAGACCATGCAGCAGGGCCAGGATTACCTGGATCATCGCTGGCAGCCGCATTTGACGGCCAAGCGTTTTGAATACAGCACCGCCGCTCTCTCCCTGGCAGGCGGTCTGGGAGTGTGTCTGCGGGAATGTCACCTGAAGCATGGGATAGAAAATATCTGGACCCGGGTTTCCAGCCATATTGACCGCCTGGTGGCGCAACTCGACCGGGATTTTTATACCCCTGTTCTGTTTGATTCCCTGCACCGGTCAGGCATCCTCTCCCTCCAGTGTTCGGACGAGGCGGACGATTTGGCCCGAAAACTCATGAAACAGCACGTAATTACCGCTCCCCGGGCCGGCTACCTGCGGCTGGCGCCGCACTTTTATCTCACCGATGCGGAAATTGACCGGGCCGTTGCCATTCTCAACAGCACTATCCGCACCTGTGACTCAAAATAACTGATCAAGAAACATTTTTCGTAATAGGAAAGAAAGGGCTCCCCATGCTACCGATATCACTCACCAAATTGCTGCCGATTCTGTTTGTCGCCATCGCCTTCATACCGGCCTTGATTGTCGTACTCATCATTAACAATAAAAAAAAGAGCCGAAAGACCATTGTCGCATCACATGCCATGCGCTCACCGGGTGAAACGCTCCACAATATTATCGAAGATTTTGATGACAAGATAAACGAAAGCCTCTTTTTTTTATTCTCCACCCCGCCGGCTCTGTGCGCGGCCTATATTGCCCAGTCCCATTTCACCAACAAACAACCCGGCAGCCTGGTTATTATTACCCTGGTTCTTTTTGTGGTTGTTGTCCTGTATCTGTACATAAAAAAACTCTCTCTGCTCCTGAAGATCCGCCATACCTACCGGGTCAACCTTGATGCCCAGCTTGCCGTGGGTCAGGAGCTCAACTATCTCATGCTCGACGGTTTTCAGGTGTTTCACGACTTTCCGCAGGAACAGGATAACATCGACCACATAGTGGTCGGGTCGAGCGGGATTGTTGCTATTGAAACCAGAGCTGTTGCAAAACCTAATCCAGGCAAAGATACGTCTGCAGCACGGCTGGTCTATGACGGCAAAAGTTTGATCTTCCCTGACAATCACAAAATAACCGAACCGATTGCGCAGGCCAAAAAACAGGCCGACGGGCTGGCGGAATGGCTACACAGCGTCATCAATGAACCGGTTGCGGTACAGGCGGCCCTGGCCCTGCCCGGTTGGGAGGTGAAGCGCCAGAAGCAAGATGGTTTCATTTTGCTCTCCGGCAGAAAGAAGGAATACCTGCAGGAGCTCCAGGGCAGGAAAAGGGAAAAAGCCTTATCAGATGAAATGATCCAACAAATTGCCAGTCAGCTCTCTGATAAATGTTGCCGCTTGGAGGAAGCAGGGTCAACGTGATGATTGGCACCCCAGGAAGGTCTGTAAAAGGATGCTGCACATAATGAACGACAGGTCCGTATAATGCAGCAAACAAGCCAACTTTTCTATATCCTTCAGTTACAAATTAGTGATATACTTCATATGCCGGTCAGGTATTGCAACGTGACCGGTTCACCGGTTTCGGCAATACCTATGATCAGACTGCAGATGATTTTGGACCAATCGTCTTCAGGCGGAAACTTTTTCTTTCCATGACCAGTGAAGGAGAAAAAAAATGAAAAAATCCGTGAAGCGATCTCTTTTAACAGTTGGAATGCTCATAGCTGTAAATATTCTTGCTGGCCTGGTGTCAGCCAGCCTTGCAGAAGAAAACTACCCGCAAACTGTTTCCGTAATTACTGCTGCAGCCCAGGATGAAGAAAGAGCCCACCGGACCTATATTGCCTATTCACTGAAAGCGGCCGAGGAAAATTATCCCGGCATAGCCCGGCTCTTTATTGCCCTGGCCACCTCCGAAGCAATTCATGCGGCAAATTTCAGGAAAATCCTGACTGATATAGGGGTTGCAGCAGAGAAAAGGAAGGAGACTCCTGTAGAAGTCGGCAGCACCAGGGCCAACCTGAAAAAATCCACCAAGGTGGAACTGAATGAGATTGATAAAAAAATACCCTGGCATTCTTGAAAAAATACAGCCGGAGAACCATGAAGAAGCCATGCAGTTCATCACCTATGCCTGGCTGTCCGAGAAACAGCACCGGCATCTGCTAAAAAGGATTAAATCCGGCACCGGTATATTTTTCAATTTGCTGGCGAAAAAA
>JAFDCR010000019.1 GCA_019312685.1 Deltaproteobacteria bacterium
CAGATATTGTCGGCCATATACGAGCAGGACTTTCTGCCCTGCAGTCATGGTTACCGACGTGGCAAAGGCCCTCAGCGGGCTGCTCTTGAACTGAGCCAAAGGCTGCATAGGGGTAGGTTCCGCTGGGTAGTCGATGCCGATATTAAGGGGTTCTTTGACCACATCGACCACGAGTGGTTGTTGAAAATGCTGGAGCACCGGATTAATGACCGCGCCTTTCTCGGTCTGATCCGCAAGTGGTTGAAGGCAGGAATCCTTGAAGAGGACGGTCGGGTAGTTTACCCGGTAACCGGAACTCCTCAGGGTGGCGTAGTCTCTGCCGTACTTGCCAACATCTACCTGCATTATGCGCTTGACCTATGGTTCGAGAAGGTTGTTAAACCACGTTGCAACGGCGACGTAATGCTCATGCGGTTTGCGGACGATTTTGTCTGCTGCTTTCAGTATCGTGAAGACGAGCGGCGATTCTCCAAAGTCCTCGGTAAGCGCCTGGGAAAGTTCTTGTTGGAGTTGTCCCCCGAAAAATCACAGGTGATAAAGTTCACCCGTTTCGAGACGGAGAATAACAACAGCTTTATCTTTCTCGGGTTCGAATTTCGCTGGGGCTTGAGCAGAGTTGGAAAGCCAGTGGTCACGATGCGAACGTCGAAGAAGAAGTTCCGGGCCGCGCTAGCCGCAATTAGCGGCTGGATCAAGAAGGATCGTAGTAGGCTCGGAACTGCCATGTTGTTTACAAAACTGAAGCAGAAGTTACAGGGTCACTGGAATTACTACGGAGTCAGTGGTAATTATGAGATGCTGCAAAGGTTTTACTACCAGGTCTGCCTAGTGATGTTCAAGTGGCTGAACCGGCGGACGCAGAAGAAGAGCTGTAATTGGGTCGGATTCACCGAAATGCTTGCTCATTTCAAGGTACCGCGACCTCGAATAATCGGTTATTGGTAATCAATGCTTTTGTACGAAGCGAACAATACTGAGGAGCCCTGTGCGGGAAAACCGCACGCAGGGATCTGTGAGAGGGCGGTCGGGTAACTGGCTGGTCTATCTCGATGCAGTCAATATGTCCTGTTGACAATCAGTCTTAATATGGTACTCTATTCGGACCGGAGGTATTATTATGAAAGTATCAACTGATATCAAGCCTGTTTCTTACCTGAAGTCCCACGCTGCTGAAATCCTTAAGCACATTAATGAAACACACCGGCCCGTAGTGATTACACAAAACGGGGAGCCAAGAGCTGTCCTGCAAGATCCTGACAGTTACGATAAAATGCGGAATGCCATTGGCCTCCTCAAATTGATGTCCCTAGGGGAGGATAATATTAAGCAAGACCGGGTTAAGTCACAGGAAAAAGTCTTTAAAACTATTGATAAACTTCTGGCCAAGAAACAAAAATGACTCCAACATATAAGGTTCAATGGGCGGAAGTTGCAGAGAAGGACCTGATTGGCATTATTGAATATATTGCAGAAAATAGCTTGACTAATGCCATAAATGTATTTGAGAAATTAAAAAAGAAAGCTTTAAGTCTTAACCAATTTCCCCAAAGGGGACGTATTGTGCCAGAACTGAAAGACCACGGCATAATATTGTATCGTGAACTCATAGTCACCCCCTGGAGAATTATATACAGAATATCAGGCAAGAAAGTTTATGTGTTGTCAGTTATAGATTCACGCCAAAATTTTGAGGATATACTCCTCAACAGACTTATTGAATAAAGAACTGCTAACAAATCACAACAGTTGACGCCCTGAATAGGGTACAACTGAGTTCATACGTTACTACATCCTGCAACTTGTTTTCATTTTTCTTACTGTCCCCAAAAGTGAAAACATTCTATATTAAAACCTCACCTATCCAGCCGGGAAAAAATCACATCCTGTTCTTCAGTCTATCGCCGGCAACCTGTTGCCGTCTCCAGCAGTTATGCCTGCTGCCGCAATATGAGGTTATTTTGTTTTGACATCAGGAAGATTACGGGATTATTCTATTGTTTTATGTTAATAACCTCTGCGCCATCATCCATAATGCATGAAATGAACATTCCGTAATCAGCCATGAATTCTTTGTTGCTCGCATCAATCTGTTTCGTTCTGTATATCCTGGCCTACAATATCTACGGCAGATACCTGGCCCGCAGGATCTTCCGCCTGGATGACAGCCGCCCGACCCCTGCCCATGTCAAAAGGGACGGACAGGATTTCGTTCCGACACGCAGGGACGTGGTCTTCGGGCATCATTTCACCTCCATTGCCGGAACCGGTCCCATTGTCGGCCCGGCCATCGGGGTGATCTGGGGGTGGCTCCCAGCCCTTCTCTGGGTTGTCATCGGCCCCATCCTCATCGGTGCGGTTCACGACATGGGGGCGCTGGTTATCTCCCTCAGGAACGACGGCAGGAGCGTTTCCGAGATCATCGGCAGAACCATTTCCCCACGGGTCAGGAAATTGTTCTTCACCATCGTGTTCTTTGAACTCTGGATCGTTATCGCCATCTTCGCCCTGATCATCGCGATCCTGTTCGGCATGTACCCCAATTCCGTTTTTCCCGTCTGGATTGAGATCCCCGTGGCGCTCTGGGTGGGCGCTAGGCTTCGGAGAACCGGCGGGAAGGGGCTTCTGCCTCTTTCCCTGTTTGGTGTCGCATTACTTTATATAGCCGTCCTCATCGGCAGCGTCATGCCCATCTCGATCCCGCCCGTCCTGGGCTTGAGTCCCGTGATGATCTGGATGTTTATCCTTTTCATCTATGCCGGGGCAGCTTCAGTCATGCCGGTTGACCTTTTGCTGCA
>JAFDCR010000020.1 GCA_019312685.1 Deltaproteobacteria bacterium
CATTCCCTGCTGAAATTTTTCCGAGGCGGCAAGTGTATCATATCGGGCCCTCCCGTCTTCATCCTGATATTCAGGATCCGAGGGTTTGCCGCCAATGAGATCGCCCATGAAAATATATTGCAGCCCGGCATGGACAACTTCGGCCTCAATCTCTTGCTTGATGAACTGCGGGACATAGCGGGAATAGGGAGCGGAACGTACGTCTACCAGCACCTGGATGCCATTGTCCTTGAGCAATTTCAGCAATGAAGCAGTGTCCCGGTTCGAATGGCCGATGGTATAGATTGGAGTGGTGTGCATATTCCCGGCAGGATGCCCCTAAACCACTTGCGCCGCCATCATTTTTACCTGGGCGTCGAGCAGTCGGTTCATTCGGGTGAGATATTTTTCCACCGGCAGCTGCATGAGCGCAGCGAGCTGGACCCGGTAATTCATGGTCTCAAGGCTGGGTGCAAGGTACGGGTCCGATGCCAGTTCCTCCGCCTTCTCATAATCCTGCCGCTGCATATAGGCCCTTATCAGCTGGTTTACCATGTCGCCATTGATACCGGCGGGACGCTGAAGAAATTCCAGGGCCTCATCGACATAATCGTTTACCAGGAAGATCCTGCCGATATGGCCGTTAACCGACGGTTCGTCCGGCAGAGAATGGGCTATATCCATGGCCTGTTCATAAAAACCGAGCTTCAGGAAATAACTGAACAGTGCGACGATGTGCGTCAGGTTGCCGGTATAACTGTGCAGCACGGAATCGCGCAGAACCTTATAGTAGAGGTTTTCATTATATCTGCTCAGGCCGGCCAGGTCGTCAAAGCGGTACTTGTTGCGACGGCTCAGCGCCAGCATTTCGTCTACCGACCCGTAAGAAACCGGTTCAAGGACCTGGTGGAGATATGCCTGGAAAATCACCTTTTTCCCGGCAAGGTCATGGTTGTCATAATCATCTGGAAACAGGACATCGAACTGGGTGGCGCTGCCGGCCTTCAGTCCGGTGATGCCCTTTTCAAAATCCTCTACAAGCATACCCCGTCCCAAAACTGCCTCCTGATAATGGCAGACGGTGTCGGGCACTTCCAGACCGTCGGCCATACCCTTGCAGTCAAAAATGACCTTGCAGCCCTGTCCTGCCCGTGCCCTTCTCCTGCTTCTGTATCCGATAAGCGACTGTCTGATGAATTCCCTGACCTCCGGATCGTCACCAGAGTATTTTCCCAGCCGCTTGAGACACTCCGCCGCTGCCTGCGATTCATCCAGGGATTGATAAATCCTTGTGAGCAGCATATCCGCTTCGCTGCAGCCGTTCAAAAGCTTTCTGTTGCCGCAGATGAAACCGGCAATATTGAAGAGATTGCTGCCCTGCTCCACATCATCATGAAAGTCCTGACGGTGTATGCGCCAGGTAATACTTACCCGCCTGATCTCCTCATCGGTCATGGAGTCGGTGGCAAATCCGCGGCATATGCTCTGGTAGTCGGGCCTGGTAATGGCATGCGGCCTGATGCCGTGCGCTGCAGGCTTGTCCGTAATCGGGGTGCCGAAGAACAGGTGCATCTGCTGGGAGATCGAATTACCGCTGACGGCCACGTTGTTTTTCCTGACAAACTCCAGGGTCTTTATGGCGCTGGCAGCAGTTTCGCCGGGCAGGGCGAACTGGGTGAAAAGCTCGACATCTATGCCGGCCCGTTGAGCCAGGCTTATAGCCTTTGACATCCTGTCCGGATCAAGCCCTTTTCTTATTTTTTTCAGAATGGGCGGTTGCGCTGATTCCAGTCCAAAGGCAATGGTATGCGCCCCAGCCGCTTTCAGCAGTTCCAAAAGCTCATCATCAACGAGATCGTAACGGGTCTGGCACCAGAAACCGGCGCCGGGAACATGTTCACAGATCGCCAGCAGAAGCTGCTGGAGCCGCTTCCGTGAATAGGCAAAATTGGGATCGGCAAACCAGAAGTCATTGATGCCCTGCTGCTGGAGAAACTTCATTTCGGCAATGGTCCGGTCGATTGAATGGAAGCGCACCTTTTTTCTGCTGGCCCGGGTTGTATAGCAGAAGGTGCAGGGCGAGGTGCAGCCCCTGGAAGTGAACAGCATGACCCGCTGCTTACCGCTTGGATCGATGGTTCCGTCGAGATAGGGGGAGGGGTATTCATCAAGGTCTTCCGGCCCGAAGCTCACGGGGGTATCCCAAACCCTGCCGTCTCTGACATAGCTGATGCCCGGTGCTCCGGCCAGATCATTGCCTGCCGTAAGGGCCCGGGCGATATCCAGCATGACCACCTCACCCTCGCCCCGGCAAAGGACATCCACCTCATCCATCTGCAGCAGGGCGGAACCGGGCATGAAGGTCACCTGCGGGCCGCCCAGGACAATGAGCATGTCGTTTTTCAGATGCTTGGCAAAGCTGGCCAGAATCCTTACCCGGTCAATATTCTCCTCATATACGGAAAATCCGAGGGCCAGAGGCTGCAGTTCCTTAATGGCAGCTGCCAGTGTCTGTGGATTTAAAGGTGCGCCGGAATAGTCACCGAGAATGGTTCCGTCAAAACCATGCTGCTTCAGGTTGGCAAGGATATAGCCGCAGGATATGGGTATGGCGTCGGGCGAATCGATAGTGGCCCATTCGTTTACATGAATAAAAAGAAAATTACCGGACATACAGTACTCGCTAATCTACTATCCAGGGAGTTCAATATGTGTGGATCAGATTTATCGCTTTACTCTGTCGTCGACAGCCAGCTCTACAGGCTGCTGTTTAACTTAATATTGGTAATCAGTTTTTCAAGTTAAAAATCAGCTTATTGTCTCAAAGGCATGTGATCTCACAAATTTTGCTTTATCTCACAGCATGAGGCCGCCGCCGTCCACCGGGATGTACTGACCGGTGATATGGTCTGCCATATCCGAGGCCAGAAACATGACCGCATTGGCAATGTCCTGGGGCTCCGCCACCCGGCGGAGCGGCGTCTGGGCCTCTGTCTGGGTAAATACTTCTGGGGGCATGCCGGCTGTGGCATCTGTCCGGGTCAGACCGGGCCCTACGACGTTGACATGGATGCCGGCCGGCCCGAGTTCCAGGGCCATTGTCCGGGCCAGGGAATCCATGGCCGCCTTGGCGGCGCAATGGGCCCCAAACCCGTAACCGGCTTCCCGGGAAAGAGTGCTTGAGATCAGGACAATTTTGCCGTACTTCTTTGTAATCATGCCGGGGATAACCGCCTGGCAGCAGTGGACCATGGCGCCTATCTCACCGGTGAGCTTTGCCTGGATGTCAGGCCAGGTCATTTCAGTAAAGGGCTGTATGGGAAAGTCGATATTGGCGTTGTTGACCAGGATGTCTATCGGCCCCAGTTCCTTCTCCGCCGCAGCCACCATCTTATCCACCGCACCCCGGTCGCGGACGTCTGCCTTAACCGCAATAGCCCTGCCGCCTGCTGCAACAATCTCATTTTTTATGGTTTCTGCATTGTCCTTTGCATGCAGATAGTTTATGACAACCGCCGCATCATGCTCCGCCATATCCCTGGCAACCGCCGCACCTATCCCCCTGCTTGCCCCGGTAACCAGGGCGACTTTTCCCTGCAGATCAATACACATTATGTCTCCCCCCAAATTGTTAAGAATATTTGTCGCAGACTTGTTTACTCTAGATTCATGAGTTGGCTTTTATATTTTTCGAGTAATTCTTTTTCGGCATCTGTGGGCATTGGCAGGTGTTTATAGGACCTGTCCAATTCAGCCATAGCAGCACCACTGGCTGTCAGCGCCTGTTTCATCTGTTGGTAGGTTTCTTCGCCAAACTGGGCCTTCATCTTTTCCAATTCAGCAAGCTGTGCCTGCATGTCAAACGTCATGGCTGGAGCGTTTGCTTCCATCTCATTCCGCAGCATCACAGCCACGATCCTCATTGTCTTTTTAAGCCACGCTTCACTGTTGATGCCTTTTGATTGCGCCCAGGCAAGATAACTCTTGTCTTTCAGGATGGAGCTAAAATCAACGTATTCACCTTCGCCGTAATCCTCATTCTTGCCGATTTGATCAAAGTCATGCGATAGACTGATAAAGCTTTGGATATCCTTTTCATTGAAACGTACATCCCTGACAAATTCGGCCAGATTTTTTGCCCATTGCTCAAACTGGAAACCCGATCCGGCAATATCATCCCCGCTTGCTTGTGCTGCAGCCGGTGAAATACAGAGAAAAATTAAAAAAGAGAACAGCAGCATGGTTGTTTTTTTCATATCTGTCTCCTGTTTGAAGAACGTAATGTCTGGGAGGAACAAATCTTTATGCCAAGAGTTTTTTTAAGCAAATACTCTTCATCTGTCAAATCGATTGTTGGGAAAAGAAATTTGGTTGCATGAAAAGACAAAATGATTCCAACTTTTTACTGC
>JAFDCR010000021.1 GCA_019312685.1 Deltaproteobacteria bacterium
GATTCCCGCCTACGCGGGAATGACATCCCAAGGATAGTCAATAGCTGTATTCAAAATCAGAGCACCTTTTCGTGATTTGTCAGTCTGCGGTTCGCTTGTTCGTACTTTGGACTCCTCAGCACTCAGTCCTCAATCCTCAGACCCCAAACCTCAGACCCCAAACCTCAGACCTGACTATTCTTTCCTCTGTGCCCCTGTGCCTTATGCCTTTTGCTCTTTGCCTTCTCACTCCTCACTCCCCTACCCTCTGTTAATCAGAAGCGCCAGGTTCAGCCTGCTGCCGGTCCCGGTCTTCTCGTAGATCGAGCTCAGGTGGGCCTTGACGGTCCTTTCCGTGATATCCAGGTTGGCGGCGATCTCGAGGTTGGACTGCCCCTGGGCGACAAGGTTGGCTATTTCCCGCTCACGCCCGGTCAGGCTTTCAAGTTTTTTCTCTGAGGTTGCGGCCGCATCTTCCTTTGCCCTATGATAGGAATCAAGGATCAGCCGCTGCATTACCTTCTGGCCCAGCCAGACGGCGCCGCCTGCAACAACCCGGGTCGCCTCGGTTAAACGTTCTGCTGAGATATAGGTGTTGGCATAACCGACTATGCCCAGCTTGAGAAAGATCAGACCCTCCTCTTCGTCCGGTTTGTCGGAAAGCAGGAAGATCCTGGCAGCCGGATTCAGCTGCCTGATTTCCTTAAAGGCTGCCGGGTCAACCAGGGGGCGGTGCAGGAAGATCAGGTCAAACTTTTCGTCAGTACAGAGCTCCTTCAGCCTGGTTAACGTATTTGCCTTCTGCAGGTCATACTTATCCTTCAGGAGGCTTTCCCATCTTTTTATAACCGAATCATTTGCGCTGCTCAGAAGAATAGCCATGGATTACTGTTCCCTCAGTGCCATATATTTTGCTCTCAGAACCGGTTTCAGAAGATAGGACAACACTGTCTTCTTACCGGTAAGAATATCGACTGATGCGACCATTCCCGGGATAATCGGGAGGGGGTTCAGTTCAGGGCCTATATAGTTCTTGGTCGTTCTCAGCCGGACAAGATAGTAGCTGTTGCCCTGTTCGTCGGTTATGCTGTCTGCACTGATATGTTCCAGGGTGGCGTCGAGGCCGCCGTAAATGGTGAAGTCGTAGGCGGTGAACTTGACCTTTGCCTCCTGCTTCGGGCTGAGAAAGGCTATATCCGCCGGCTTGATTCTGGCTTCAATGACCAGGGTGTCCTCCAGGGGAACGATTTCAACAAGGTCCATGCCGGGCTGGATGACGCCGCCGACCGTATTCACCAGCAGCCTGTTGATGGTGCCGGTCACCGGCGACAGGACATTAGTCCTGCGCAGCCGGTCCTCAATGGCTATGGCAGAGGCGGAAACATCTTCAAGCTCTGCCAGCACCTCGTTCAACTCGGCCTTGGCCTTGTTGAAAAAGGCGAGCTGATTCTCCTGCAATGCCAGCTGGGCTTCCTGCAGCCTCGACTCAGACTTGGGGATGGTCTGTTTGATTGTCGCTATTTCCCCCTGCATTTGACTGGCCTGGCGTTCAAGGTGCAGAACTTCAACCTCTGAAACAGCGCCCTGTTGCACCAGCGGCCGGGTCAACTCTAGTTCCTTGATCAGGAGAGCAAATGTCCTGTTCAGCTCTTCAAGTTTGGAGTTCAGTTCGTTGAGTTCATGTTCTTTCTGCCTGATCTGCTGCTGCAGGATCTGCATGGAGGAATCAAATTCATTTTTTCTGGATTCAAAAAGCTCCTTTTCGCGAACTCCAATCTCCGGTTTCTCATCAGTAACCTCCTGCGGCACTTTAAACTCGGTACCGTTGGCTTCTGCCAGTAGCCTGGCAGCCTTGGCCTTGAATGAAAGATATTTCACCCGGTTCTGCTTGAAGGATGAAGAAAATCTCGTCTCATCAATGCGCAGCAGCAGCTGACCCTTTTTAACAAGATCTCCGACATCAACCATTATTTCAGAAAGGATACCGCCTTCAAGGTTCTGGACAACCTGGATCTGGGTGGAAGGTATCACCTTGCCGTCACCCCGGGTCACCTGCTCAATTTCAGAATAATAGGCCCATACTAAAAATATTGCGAACAGCAGCATGACAACCCAGACAACGGCACGTCCGCCCCTCGGCGTCTGGGCCAGGATGGACGTCCGTATATCGGTCGAGAGGTCAACCTCTTCCGGTGTCATGCGGTAGAACAGCTTGTTTTGCTTAGTTTTTTTCTCTGATTCTGCCAACTTTCCTATCCTGTTTCAGACGTTCAACTGGCCTCTTTTCAGGGCCTCTATGACCGAGGCCTTGGGCCCATCGGCAACCACAGCGCCGTTATCTATTACGACAAGGCGATCAACCATTTCAAGCAGTGAGGCCCTGTGGGTAATCAGAATCACCGTCTTATTTGCTATAATCTTGGATAAATGATTCCGCAGCATGACTTCGGTACTGTTATCCATGTTGCTGGTCGGCTCATCAAATACCAGCACAGGGGGATCGAGCAGCTATGCCCGTGCAATGGCAACACATTGTCTCTGGCCGCCGGAAAGGCCCCTGCCGAGTTCCCCGACTTCCATATCAAAACCCATGGAGTGTTTTTTGACGAATTCACTCACACCGGACATCTCCGCCACCCGTAAAATATTACTGTCATCCACATCATGGGCTCCCATGGTCATATTATCCCTGAGGGTGCCGCGGAACAGGGTAATATCCTGCGAGACATAACCGATGGCCTGACGCAGATCGGCAGGGTCTATCTGCCTGATATCGGTTCCGTCCATGCTCACCATGCCGCTGAGCGGTTCGTATAACCCGAGGATCAGCTTGCCCAGGGTAGTCTTGCCGGAACCTATGGGACCTATGATGCCTATCTTCTCACCGGCCTTAAATTTTAAAGAGATGTTATTCAGTATCTTGACTGTCTGCTCCGGATAGGAAAAAATCAGATTTTTTATTTCGATCTCACCCCTGATATCCGCCCGGTGCAGAAAGTGCTTGCCTTCCGGCCGGTCAACTGGCAGTCCCATGATCTGGTTCAAAGTTTTCAGGGCAGCCTTGGCGCGGTGATAACGGGTGGCAAGACCAACGGCCTGGGACATGGGGGCAATTGCCTGGCGTGAGACAATCACCAGGGCGATCAGGCCTCCCTGACTGAGGTCGCCTTGCGAAATCATGTAGACACCCATGACGACCACGCCCACAACCGACATGGACTGGACAAAAAAGGAAAAGTGGCTCACAGAGGAGGAGAGGAACCTTGAACGGGCGCTCCATTTGGCAATATAGCTAACCGACTCTTCCCAGGCTCTCTGGATCTGGCTTTCAGCCCCGAGCATCTTGATGGTTTCAAGACCGCTCAGTCCCTCAATCAGGATGGCGTTTTTCTGGGATGAGGCCTGGAAGGATTTTTCAACCGCCCTTTGCAGCGGCACCTGGATGAAGAAGGCATAGATCAATAACAGAACGATACAGGCGATCTGGATATAAACGATGATACCGCCGAGATACCAGATGACCAGAAGGGCCAGAAGCACAAAGGGTATATCAATCAGGGCAGTAATGGAAAACGAGGTAATGAAGTCGCGGATCGATTCGAATTCCTGCAGGTTTTTTGAAAAAGAGCCGATGGACTGCGGCCGGGCCTCCATGCGCAGGCCAAGCACCTTCTGGAACAGGATGGCGGAAAGCTTCAGGTTTGACTTCTTGCCTGCCTCGTCGACAAAAAATCCCCGCAGCCCCCTCATGATCACAGCAAAAACATAAATAACCGTGATACCGATGGACAGGACCCAGAGAGTCTCAAAGGCACTGTTCGGGATGACCCTGTCATAGATATTCAGGACATAAAAGGGACTGACCAGTCCAAAGACATTAATCAGAAAGGAGGCGATAAAGACATCACGGTAAATACGCCACGACTGAAATATTGTGCCCCAGAACCACCCCATCCTGGACGTCGGGCTTATTTCTCCAAGGGTCTGGCGCTCCATGCGGTATTTCGGCCGGACGAAAATGGCATATCCGGTGTAACTCTCCTCTATCTCCTGCCGTGGAACCGTTTTTTCACCCATGCCTGCCTCGGGCAGGATTATGCTTAATTCCCTGCCGCCATCCAAAATATCCACCAGGATACAGGCCCTGCGGTCTTTTAGAAGCAGAATAATGGGAAGCTGGAGTGAATTGATTTTATCCAGAGAACGATGCAGCACCCGGGATGACAGGCCGACCCGGTCCGCAGCCCGTGGGAACAACTCCACGGTAAGACGGTTGTCGACCAGCGGCAGACCGGAACTCAAACCGGTCCGTGAAGCGGTCCTGCCATGAAGTTTGGCAATCTGCATGAGACAATCAAGCAGCGGGTCATCATGGGTATCTGTGTCCCCTCCAAGATTCCAGTCACTTGCAGGGGGTTTCACATCTTTTTCTGACATTGATTCGATATGTATAAACTGAGAAAAAAATTAAGTGCTTCCAAACAAAAGGTAACAACACTATTCTTTAACGCATTAATCATGCTTGGTAAATAAATTTTTAGTGCAGAAATAAGAAGATGTCTATTTTTTTTTGTTGGATAACGTCCCAAAATGGCTTATAAAAAGTTATCAAGTGAAGCTCCTCCAGCCTAGCTGGAGGCCTCAGGAAGTCCCCCAAAAGGGGGCGGTACTACAATGCAATGTTTTTGTTCTTTCCCATTGTCACGCTGCCGAGTACCGCAGAAGTTGCCGAAAAAGGAGCTTGAACTGTTTGAGTCCGCCCAAAGCGGACGAGTTTTTAAGCTCCCGGCAACTTCGAGGACCGCAGGGTATCC
>JAFDCR010000022.1 GCA_019312685.1 Deltaproteobacteria bacterium
CATATAAAGAATTACCCCGGTACCTTTGTCGGAAACCATACGCATGGCTTCCTGCAGCTGGTCTCCGCAGTCACAGCGGTCAGACCCAAAGACATCACCGGTAAGACACTCTGAATGCACCCGGACCATAACCTCCTTATCCGGGTCAATCTCACCTTTTACCAGGGCAAGATGTTCATGCTTGTCAACATCGTTGGAATAGACTATGGCCTTGAACTCGCCCCCGAAATGAGAAGGCAGCCTTGCCTCAACAGCCCGGTGCACAAGGGTATCCCGTCGTAACCTGTAAGCTACAAGATCTGCTATGGTGGCAATTCTCATATCGTGCTCGGCGGCGAATTCTTCCAGGTCCGGCATACGGGCCATGGTGCCGTCATCCTTCATGATCTCACAGATTACGCCAGCGGGCCTCATACCGGCCAGACGAGACAGATCAACCGAACCCTCGGTCTGGCCGGTGCGTTCGAGCACCCCGCCCTTCCTTGCCCGTAACGGGAAAATATGTCCCGGGCTGACTATATCCTCAGGTTTTGCATCCGGATCAACCGCCACCTGAATGGTCCTGGCCCTGTCAGCAGCAGAAATACCGGTGGTCACCCCGGTTCTTGCCTCGATGCTTACCGTAAAACCTGTCTCAAAGGGCGACTTGTTCTTCTCAACCATCATCGGCAGGTTAAGCTTTTTCACCAAAGTCCGGTCAAGGGTGAGGCAGATGAGGCCTCGTCCGTACTTGGCCATGAAGTTGATGGCCTCAGGGGTAACCGCCTCCGCCGCCATGCAGAGGTCACCCTCATTTTCCCGGTCCTCATCATCAACAAGGATGATCATCTTGCCGTCCCGAATATCCTTAATTACATCTTCAATCCTGCTGACTGCCATAATATTTTCCTTCCAATGTATCAAATAGATGTTTTCAGACAGGGAAAGATTTAAAATCTATCCCCGTGTCCCATCCAGGTTATTTCATAAAACCGTGCTTGGCCAGAAACTCGGGATTAATTCTACGCTGAGAACTTCCATTGTCATCCTTTTCTGCCTGCAACATTTTTTCCACATATTTACCTATCAGGTCAACTTCAATATTCACCGATTCCCCTTCCCGCAGACTTCCCAAAAGGGTAACCTCCAGGGTATGGGGAATAACCACGATTGAGAATGTACTGTCATCACAGCTGTTCACGGTCAGGCTGGTGCCGTCAATAGCAATGGAACCTTTTTCAATAATATACTTGGCCAATCCCTGCGGTACCGCAAAAGCAAACCGGATAAAATCTCCCACCGGCTTTCGTTCCAAAATAGTAGAAACCGCATCCACATGCCCGCTGACCATGTGTCCGCCAAGCCTGTCACTCAAACGCAGAGCTCTTTCCAGATTCACCTTGCTGCCCACAGTAAGTTTGCCCAGATTCGTCCGGGCCAGACTCTCGGGCGAAACATCTACGGTAAACTTTCTGGCGCTGATCTCCTTAGCGGTCAGGCAGACTCCGTTTACAGCAATGGATTCACCCTCTTCCGGATCGGTCAGGTCAAAATCAGACTCAAGGCTGAAAACCATACCGCTGCCGGAGGATCTTTTTTCAATGAGCGTTCCCTTACCCAGAATTATGCCGGTAAACATGAAGTATTCCTTTTTTTCGTAACGCAGTCCGATAATTTATTTCCAAGGTTTGGTCTACAAAGCTCCCTTTTCAACCTGTAGCGCCTTATCACTGAACTCCTTCGCCTGCGAGGAGTGTTTGAAATTTTTATGGATAGAAGCGATCGTTCTATATGTATCCGCCGATTTCTGCCTTTCACCTATCTCAAGATATAGTTCTGCCAGATCTTCCATGGTGGTGACAGTGCCGGCTGGATTATTATATCCTGCATAGATATCTATAATCTTAAGATACGTTTTTATTGCCTCATCATATTTCTTTAATGCCTTTTTGGAAACCACCATCTTTCTCTGCAGGGCAATGAGGCTGAATTGGTCTTTTTCTTTTGCACAGATATCATAAGCCCGCTGATAGTGATCAAGAGCCTTTTCATGTTCATCCCGCGCCGCACAGATATCACCGAGCTGATCGGAGGCATTGGCAACGCCCTTTTCATTATTGCTCTGCTCAAACCCTATCAGGGCGTTATGGAAACAAGATGCGGCCAGGGCTTCATCCCCTGACTCACGCAACTCCTTCCCTTGTTCATAGTCTGCCTGGGCAGGATCTTTTTCTTCCTGAACTTCCTGATCCTTCTCCATCTCTTTATTGTTCTCTTCCACTTGTACTTTTCTCCTTACGATTCGATCAAAAACATTGCTTCTTTGGCAAGGGTCCCTATCTCCGTCTGCACAGGCAACCCATTTTCATATATTGTCAGCTGCGTTTTATCATCCTGCAGCATTCTTATTTTACCGGCCACCTCATTTGCCTTAAGTCTTCCCAGAATCCGTAACATATGCCCCCTGACTGCTGGATCAGGGCTGTCCAAAAGGCCAATCAGCTGATAAAATGTGGTATTTCTGACCAGATCAGGCCTGCTTGCAGCAATGGTTCCCAGGGCCCAAAGTACCTGAACCTGGGTTGAAGGATCACCAATAAAGGTTAATAAATACCGGGTGAATGATCCGTAAATATCAGGCCGTTCAGCGATTATGCAGCCTATTGACTCCACCGCACCCCAGTTGGTGGAAGCCGAATCTGAGCACGCCTCGAAAAGCAGGTGCAGCATATCGCTCACCATGCCGGGTTTGCGGGTAGCGACCCGGCTGCACACCTCCCCGATCAACTTTGCAATCGCCCATCGTTTTGCTTCATCCGGTTCATAAAGCTGGCGCTGCAGTAGGCGCAGTGTTTTCTTATCATCAAAACATAATTCCACCAGGCCGTCGGCATCCC
>JAFDCR010000023.1 GCA_019312685.1 Deltaproteobacteria bacterium
AGGCCGCCAAGCTGTTCAGGACAGACCGGTATACATACGGCCCCTTTTACTGCGTTCCCGTATGCCTCACTGGCAACAATTCTTCCGTCATAGCGGGTTTTCAGCCCTAAAAGGCAACTGCTCACCAGATAAATTTTCATTGGTTTTATTAATTATCCTGCAGTTTAGTTGTGTATTAAAATATGCTAAGATATCTGTTCCATAATTCAAAAAGCAAAACAATGCATTTCAAATACAGATATTTTATTATTTACTTCACAATTGATCAGCAATCGTCCCAATGAGAAACAAATTCACCAACCGAGAAAGAAAACTTTTATTATATACTTCCGTATTTTTCTTCGTATTGCTTACACTGTGGGTTGTTTTTGCACCCAACAGAGGTGTCTTCGACCTGATGAAGAACCGTAAAAAGCTTGAAAATCTCCAGGCGGAAAACCGGAGACTTAAGGAAGAGAATAAAACCCTGCAGGAAGAAATAAACAGGCTGCAGAATGATCCTGCTTATCTCGAGGAAAAGGCGAGAAAAGAGTATGGCATGCTCAAGAAGAATGAAGTTCTCTACATCTTTAAAAAGAAAAAAGATGAATAAATTTAAATCAGACCCAAGGCAATCCCAGAGTTTAACGAGTTGCTGGATATTTACCTGTCCATTCCATATTTAATTGTGAGACAGGCAAAAAAATGGGGCTGCCGTTAAAAAAATAATTAACTGACAGCCCCTATATAATAAAGGAGCCAACCCAGCCCCTGTCTATCACTTTCAGGAGAATCCCGACTTGGATGAACAGCCTGAAAAGGCTCCTGCCGGTCCACTTCCTGCATTACCCGGCAAATGACTCGTAAATGTAGAGATCTGCTTCTCTACATTCTTACCTGCACATTTCTTGCAGACCACCTTGTCGCTGTCTGAAATGGATGAAACAAAGGTCTCAAAAACCGTATCGCAATCCTTGCATCGATATTCATAAATAGGCATCTTTTTTTCTCCTAATAATTATATCCCCGTCGGGGTAGGATTGAATATAAGCACGCAGTATTGGTCAGTCAACCAACCAATTTTGAAATTCCAACTCAATTCCATAAGTGCCTCTTGCAAAATGAACGTTGTTGCGAGAGGCTCATAAGTAAGAATCTTCTCTTTGTCTTTACACTCAAGTAAGCCTAATGAGATTACAGAAGATGCGAGGCAGAGCTCATACAGCTATAGTAAAGCTATGCTGTATGAGCGATAACAAAGCAGATTAAGTGATATCGTTAGGCGATCAAATCTCTTCTAACTCATCAAGCCAGCCAGCTGTTTCATCCAATCTGCACTTGAAAAACCTGCTTGCATCCTGCGGGTCCCTGGCCTGCTGATGTTTGAAGAATATCTCATTATTCAGGATGCCCAGAATCTCCACCTTGCCCTTCTCGTGAGACATAACATAACGAAACCGCTTGCTGATGCCGTCCAGCATACCTCTGGCTTTCGCTACAATCCGGTAGCCCTCGGCAATAGACACCTGGAAATGACTTTTCACTCTTTTTACAGGTCTGCACTGAAAAACATAGTAGGGATTCACCCCGATACGCACCAGGTTTTTCTGCAGGTTGGCCAATGTCTCCGCAGTATCGTTAACTCCCCTGAGTAAAACAGTCTGATTATTAACGATTACACCCGACCTGATAATCATATCGATTGCTTCGGTTGATTCTTTTGTAATCTCACGCGGATGGTTAAACTGGGTATGTAGATAGATTCTTCTGTTCTTTTTTGAATATGCCTTGAACATCTCAAGAAGTTCAGGATCATGCAGAATTCTGTTGGGGAAGGTTACGGCCATCCTGCTGCCGAACCTGATATAATCCAGATGCGGAATTTCTGTGAGTTCTGCAAGAAATTTTCCAAGAACCTGTGTCGGCAGAAAAAAGGCATCCCCGCCGGAAATCAGCACATTATTTACCTCGGAATGTGCGGCTATATAGTCATAGGCTTCATGAAACCGGCCCATAACTTCGTCATTACTGAGACCGACGAGTCTCTTTCTGAAACAGTGTCTGCAGTACATTGAACAGATGTTTGCTGAAAGGAGCAGAACCGTATTTGCATATTTATGCTGCAATCCCGGCAATTTGGTGTTTTGTTTTTCTCCGCTGGTATCATAGGAGCCTTCAAGGTCCAGTTCCTCCTCTGAAGGCACTGCCATCTTACGGATCGGATCATTCGGATCATTCGGATCGATCAGGGAAAGATAATAGCGTGGAATACTCATCGGATGCGCATCAATCACCTTCTGGAGTTTAACCTCCTGCTCAGCATCCAGATCAAGGTATTCCTTCAGCTCATCGAGGGTGGTCACATTGTTGTTGAGTTCATCCTGCCAATTCAATTTTACAGAAGCCTCCATATTTGTTCCTCTTTTTGCTTCCTTGCCGATAGACTGTTATTTCTTGAACATATTGGGCATACTCATCCACACAAAGGATTTTGTATTTTCCAGCCAACAATCGTTCAATTATGTATTGTACTTATTTTCAACCGGAACCTTATAATCTAACATAAAATTTCCCTAAATGCCAATTTACCTAACTTGTTACATTTATGTCAGATTTCCCATCTCGAGAAAATGCCTGTTTTTTTTACAAAGGTTATTTTGCAAAACACATAGATATATGGGATAGTGCCGGTAAAATCGATTTAAGGTGAATAAAAGAAAACAACCTCTCAGAAATCACAAAATGGCAGACCACTCTCAAGAAGACCTGTTGGAGCAAGTCAATAAACTCCTCCAGTACCATGAAACCCTGGGCATTAAAGAATACCCCCGTTCCCGGTCACTGGAACGTTTTCTCAAGCCAGAATTAGACTCCGTTCCATCTGACAGCGTAATTACTTCAAAAGGAACAAAAGAGAAACCTCTGCCCAAAAAACATTCTTTTGATCCAAAGCTGACCGGGAAGGCAACCTTGAATGATGTCCGTGAGGAAATAGACGACTGTCATCGCTGCAGTCTGCATGAAACAAGAACAAATATCGTTTTCGGACAGGGCCCGGCTACGGCTAAGCTCATGGTAGTTGCCGATACACCGGGCAAAGAGGACGACGAGACATCGCTTCCGATACAGGGAGCGGCAGGCGAATTGCTGGACAGAATGCTCCAGGCGATCAATCTGTCCAGGGATGAAGTTTACATAACAACACTGGTGAAATGCTTTCCCGGAACCGATGCAAAGCCGGAGGAAAAAGAAATAAGGACCTGTCTGCCTTTTCTCTTCAGGCAGATTGAAATTATCTGCCCAAAGGTTGTCTGCACCATGGGAACACTGTCTTCCCAAATCCTCCTCCACTCCAGCAAATCACTTTTCCAATTGCGGGGGCGTTTTTACAACTTCAACGATTACTGCACCGACCCGTTGGCTGATAAGATTTTTCTCATGACGTCCCTCCATCCTACGGTTCTCCTGCAAAATAAAGAACTGAAAAAAGCCAGTTGGCAGGATCTGCAGTTGATCCAAAAAAAGCTGGAAGGGAAGTAAAAGTATTGAGGGTTCGAGGGTTCGAGGGTTCGAGGGTTCGAGGGTTCGAGGGTTCGAGGGTTCGAGGAAAAAGTTTAAAAACTTCCGGACAGCAAATCAACAAAAACTGTATAAAAAA
>JAFDCR010000024.1 GCA_019312685.1 Deltaproteobacteria bacterium
ACCTTTGTTGATAACCCGCCGCAAGCGTTCAGAACCTCCATCCGGTGCAATTGCTACGCTTTTAAGATTACTTTGACCCAGTAGATCCGTTAACGAGGAACTGATTATGTCTGCCCGCAGGGAGGAAAATGATAGAGAGCATGATTTGTCAGCCAGGTAATCAGCGATGCTGGAGACATCTTCTGGCTGCGCCATTTCCATTCCCAGAAGTCCGATTCGTGAGCAGCCAGACGGTCTGGAAGCAACAGCATTAATGATAGTTTCTGCTTTCCAGAGGCGGGGCGGGCGGTAAATATAACCGGCTGCGCAGAATCTGCAGCCGCGGCTGCAGCCCCGACCGAGTTCCGTCATGAACAGATCTGAAAATTCAGCCGCCGGAGAGAGTATTTTTGAATGGGAGGCCAAGTCTCCCGGTGAATCCATGATGATTTTTTTTATTCTGGCCGGAACCGCAGGGCTATCACCTACGGGTCCGGTTGTCACCAGCCTGCCATCTTCATTGTATTCCGTTTTATAAAGGGAGGGGACATAGCAGCCGGGGATTCCGGTGGCCGCCTTTAATAGTAAGCTGTTTTTATCCTTCCCTATGCCGGTCTTTAAAAGTGACATAACCTGCGGCAGGATCGGCTCCGCCTCACCAATAATAAAAAGATCAACAAAGAAGGCCAGAGGTTCAGGATTCATAAACGCGGTCACGCCTCCGGCAACTACGAGAGGTTGGTCACCTGCAGCAAGGGCAGATATATTTTCGCTCTTTTTCGCTCTTTGGGCAGCCGGAGAAGGTATGCCCGCAAGTTCAAGGAGCAATACCAGATTGCGGTAATCCTGTTCAAAACTGACTGAAAAGAAGAGGAAGGGAAAATCAGCAAGCGGTCTGCCCGATTCCACAGACAAGGGCATAGTGGCTGATTCGGGCAGAAAGACTCTTTCGGCAACGACAGAATAGTCCCGGTTCAGGAGGTGATAAACAAGCTGGAAGCCTAGGTTGGACATACCCAATGAGTAATTATTCGGGTAGATGAGGGCTACGGGAATTTTATTTTTCCATTTCTTTTTAATGCTTCCTTTTTCAATGGAAAGGTAATCATGCTTGCCGGTTGTCCCAGCTTTTAATTTTGAATTCCGGCCCATAAATACGGCTTTATCATTAAGAATGGCTGCTTTTTTATTATATTGTGTGGAATAGAAAATTGAGATCCAGCCCAGGTTAAATTATGTGGTTCTTAATGATTCTCAGGTTTTTGAGTATTCTTGAAGATTGCCGCTGAACAAAAACTGGACTCCCGCCTGCGCGGGAGTGACAGTGTTGTATGGTTTGTCATCCCCGCGGAGGCGGGGATCCAGGTTATCAAAACCTGAAAATAGTTTATAGCCACTTTAAATATAAATTATATCTTTAAAAAAAAGATGCGGGCATATCATACCCGCATCTTCATTATTTGAAACTATATTAACCATTTCAGGGGAGAGAAGGCAATATAATCTCAAATCTTAATATGAACCCGGTTTAGTCGGCAGCCTGTCGCAAGTAGGTCGGAGTCTCCAGTTCGTTTTCGTCCAGAGTATTGGGAAACGGCAGTGTCTGTTTTCTGACAATACCTGGGTTACGACGATTGAAAGTTCTGTTCTGCTTGGCAGACGAAGAGGTGTTTGAAGAAATTTTCGCGTCAGGAGCGGTTTCCTCTTCTGGCGGCTGATTTTTGGTCACAGCCTGTATGGGTCTTTTAATGGTTTCTGCTTCCAACATACCCGTTACTCCTGTTGCAATAACCGTAACTCTCATTTCATCCTTGAGGCTTTCATCAAAAAGTGCACCGACAATTATATTTGCATCCTCATGCGCCTTTTGTGATATCAGACTTGATGCTTCCATGAATTCATTCATTGTCAGGGACTCTTCTGAGGCCGAAATATTTATCAAAACGCCTTTGGCCCCATCTATCCCCGCATCCTGTAAGAGGGGGTTGTCAATGGCGCGTTTTGCCGCCTCGATTGCCCGGTTTTCGCCTACTCCGACACCGGCTCCCATCAAGGCGGGCCCCACTTCCTTCATCACCGCACGCAGGTCGGCAAAGTCAACATTCATATGCCCGGGCAGGTTAATCAGGTCGGTGATCCCTTTCACAGCCTGCAGCAGGACCTCGTCAGCCTTTTTCATCATATCCATGAGCTTGCTGCCTTTCTGCATAATGGTAAGAAGACGGTCATTAGGGATCGTGATAATAGTATCAACATGCTTCTTTAATTCCTTCCAACCCTCCTCAGCCTTTTTCATCCTTGCCTTAGCCTCAAAAAAGAAGGGCTTGGTAACAACCGCCACGGTAAGCGCGCCTAGTTCCTTGCTGAGTTTGGCCACTACAGGTGCGCCGCCGGTGCCGGTGCCGCCTCCCAGGCCAGCGGTGATAAATACCATGTCGGCTCCTTTCAGGACCCCGCGAATCTCCTCAAGACTTTCCAGGGCTGCCTCTTTACCCCTTTCCGGGTCTGCACCGGCACCAAGACCCTTTGTTATTCCCGGGCCAAGCTGCAGACAGACATCAGCCCTGGAATTTTCCAAGGCCTGAATATCTGTATTGGCAGCGATGAATTCAATCCCCCTGAGTTGATTGTCCACCATGGTATTAACGGCATTGCCGCCACCACCTCCTATACCGACAACCCTGATTCTGGCTATTGATTCTTCCGCCATTCTGAATTCCATTTTTTCTCTCCCCTTTCTTCTGTTATTTTTTGTTTATAAAAAAACTTTTCTGCCGGTTGTTATTTGCCCATGACCAATTATCCCTATTGAAAAATTCACATGTTATTGCTGAACCAGCTTTTGACCTTCCCGACTATTCCGCCGATCGCCTTTTTCCCGGGCACCCGCCATTTTTTGCCGGAGGCATGCCTGCTGGCATAAATTACCAGCCCGACGCCAGTCGCGTTCTGCGGAGAATTTATAATTTCCGGTGCTTCATGGATGCCGCGTGGATATCCTATTCTGACCGGCAGGTCAAAAATCTGTTCGGCAAGATCGACGATATTCTCCAGAAGGGCGGTGCCGCCGGAAATCACGACACCTGCGTTCAGACGGTCTTTGTATGAGGAATCTATCATCTCCTGATTCAGGATTATTAGCATTTCCTCAATGCGCGGTTCCAGGATTTCACCCATAATTTTCTGCTTTACCTTTCTGGGTTTTCTGTCTCCGACAGTAGGTACTTCTATTACATTGTCACCGTCTATCATGGAGGTGAGGGCGGAACCGTAAAGATTTTTCAAACGTTCGGCCTCCTGGAAGGGAGTGCGCAATCCGACGGACAGATCGTTAGTCAGGTTGTTTCCGCCAAGTCCGAGTTCATACGTATGCTTGATTGTACCGCCGGAAAAAATGGCCAGGTCGGAGGTACCCCCGCCGATATCAAGCAGACCGACTCCCAGGTCCATTTCTTCCCTTGAGAGTACTGCATTGGCTGATGCCAGGGATTCAAGGACAATATCCGCTACTTCGAGACCGGCCCGGTTGCAGCACATGACCAGGTTATGGATGGATGTCGTATCGCCTGTTACAATGTGGACGTTAGTCACCAGCCTGACTCCTGTCATTCCAAGGGGATCCTGAATGCCGGTGTGGTCGTCTACCATAAATTCCTGGGGCAGAACGTGGATGATCTGCTGATTCTGTGAGAGGTTGACAGCCCTGGCGGCATCAATAACCCGATCAATATCATCCTGGCGTATTTCACGGTTTTTGATCCCGACTATACCGGGGCTGTTAAAGCCTTTGATGTGACTGCCTGCAATTCCGACACAGACGGTATTGATTTCGCAGCCGGCCATTTCCTCCGCCTGGTCAACCGCCATACGGATGGAGTGCACCGTGCTTTCAATATTGACTACAACACCCTTTTTCAGACCTATGGAAGGATGGGTGCCGATTCCGATAATTTCAATTTTCTCCTCGAACACTTCGCCGATGACAGCACAGATTTTTGTCGTGCCGACATCCAGGCCAACTATCAGCTCTCCACGATGTTTTTTTTCCATTTAAATCATCCTCGATGGGTCATGTCGGATTCAGTCTTGCCTACAAGAACGGTGTCTTCCTGGTAGTCCATCCGTATATAAGAAACCTTGGAAAATTCCTTTGTTTTATAGAGATCTCTCAGCACCTTGACTAGACGGTAGTATCCTTTTGAAATGTCACCATCTGTTCCCATATGGATCGGAAAGGGTTTTTCAAGAAGATAGAGAAGTAAACCGTTATCCGGGTTGATGGGGATTTCAGAAATATTCTGTTCGGGAAGGATGGAGTTTTTTCCGGATGCCAATTGCAGCAGTTGCATGACATCAACGAGGACGGCCGGTATCTCGGCGGCCTGGTTCGCATGCATAGGGATATTTTCAAGTCCTGTGACAACAGGGAAATCAAGCTCCTGATCAGGACCTGCTGAAGCAATGATCCGGCCCCTGTTATCAAGGTAGAAAAGCCCGCTCTCCCTGTTCAGCAGCGCAACCGGTTTCTTTTCTTTTATGTTGATCAACAGCTGGTTTGGCCAGCTACGGGTCACCTCTGCTCCGGCAATCCAGGGATGGCTTTTCAGGAGAGATTGTACCTGGTGTATGTTTATGGCCAGAAGGTTGGAGTGAATATCAATATTGCTTAAAACCGAAATCTGTTTATTGCTTACCATCTTGTTGCCGTCGATTTTCATGGAGGTTATCTGGAAGAAATCGCTGCGGCATAATTTCTGATAAACCTCTTCAGCAATGAAGCAACTAACCAGTAGGAACAGGAAGCCGAGCAGGGATCTGACAAACAGTTTGTTTTTCAAGATGTGGGCAAGCGTGGCCCCCCTGCCTGTCCTCAATATTTTACTTTTAACTCTTGCTCTTAGTTGCATATTCATAACCTATATCCCGGACCCTAAAATATGGACTTCCGGTTCGAGTTTTATGCCGAACCTCTCATAGACCTTGTCCTGTACCAGCAGCATGAGTTCAAGGATTTCAGCGGCAGAAGCATTTCCGGTATTAATTATGAAGTTGGCATGTTTTTCTGAAATTTTAGCCCCGCCGATCGAATATCCTTTCAGGCCCGCCTCGTCAATCAAGCGGCCGGCCGAGTGCTCCGGTGGATTTTTAAAAAAGGAACCTGCACTGAGTTCGTTGACCGGCTGATTTTTTTTGCGTAATTCCTGGAATCTGCTGCAGGCCGCTTTTATTTCTTCTTGGGTGTTGATCGTCAGCTTCAAACAGGCGTAAAGTAAAATGGTATCACGTTTCATTCCCCAGCCGCGGTATGTGAGGTCAAGGCCATCCCTTTGTACTTCATGTACTTCACCCTTGCCATTCATGATGATTACAGAATCCAGCAGGTCTCCGATTTCATACCCCCAGGCTCCGGCGTTCATAACGACCGCCCCGCCTAAACTTCCGGGAATGCCGACCGCAAATTCCAGGCCGGATAATGAATTTGCAGTGCAGTAGTTAACGGCTTTGGCCAGTGAACATCCGCCTCCTACGCGGATGAAAACATGGTTTTCTGCCTGGTCCTGAAGATCAAAGAGCTTTTCAATGCCGGTGAATTTGCCTTCCAGCATAATTGTGACGCCGGGCAGTCCCTTGTCGGGAACCAGGATGTTGCTGCCGCGGCCTATAATCCACCAGCTGATTTCATTTTCCTTCAGCCATTTTATCAAACCCGTAAGTTCGTCGATATCCGTAGCAGTGATAACAGCTTCAGCTGGACCGCCTACTTTAAGGGTTGAATATTGTGACATGGGCTTATTCCACAATATTTCTCCTTTCCAGAACCGGTAAAGGTTTTTTTTATGCGAATTGAGGGATACCATCTCATGCTGCTCGTAAGTTCTTGCGGGTTATTCGTTAATCATTGTCAGTAGTTTTTCTCCTGCCTGCCAGATGTTGCCTGCTCCCAATGACAGCACCACATCACCGGAAGCAAGAAAATCCATGACCTTGTCGAGGAGTTTGTCAAATGTGGGCTCAAAGTAGGCATGGCGATGACCATGCTGCCTGATGCCATTCAACAAGGCTTCTGCTGTAACTCCAGGTATTGGTGCTTCTCCTGCACTATAAATTTCAGTCAGAAGCAGAATATCTGCCTCATGAAAGGCGGTATAGAAATCTTCCGCCAGTGCTTTGGTTCTTGAATAACGATGCGGTTGGAACAGGACAATAATCCTGCGCTCAGGCCAGGCGTCACGTAGGGCGGAGAGGGTAGCCCTTATCTCAGTCGGATGATGTCCATAATCATCAACAATCGTAATACCTCTCCTTTCGCCTTTAATTTGCAATCTTCGCTGCACCCCCGAAAAACTTTCTAAAGCAGCTCCAATAACAGTAAAAGGGATATCCAACTCCAGCCCTACCGTGACTGTGGCTAAAGCATTGTAAACATTGTGGGTGCCGGCCAGGGGAGACCTGATTTCTCCGAGCACCTCATTTTCCCGGCAGACCTCGAAACGGACCGTAAGGCCGTTCGTGGTAATTCCTCTGGCATAAACATCCGCCTGACTCGTCATGCCATACGTCAAAATTCTCTTTTTAATCTCGGGCAGAATTGAGGCGACATGCGGATCATCCAGACAAAGTATGGCCGCACCGTAAAAGGGTATCTTGTCAATAAACTGGAGGAATAAAGCCTTTATCTCTTCAATGGAATGGTAATAGTCTAGATGCTCCAGATCTATGTTTGTCACCACCTCGAGGACCGGGGTAAGCTTTAAAAAGGAGCCGTCCGATTCATCAGCCTCCGCCACCAGGAAGTCACCCTCTCCCAACTTGGCATTACTGCCCCCGAAACAGTCAACCTTGCCGCCGATTACGACTGTTGGGTCAAGTCCTGCCTGAGCAAGAAGCCAGGCAACCATGGAGGAGGTGGTGGTCTTTCCATGGCTTCCGGCCACTGCAATGCCGAACTTATTAAGGCGCATCAGCTCTGCCAGCATCTCCGCCCTTGGTATAACCGGGATGAGTGAATTTTCTGCAGCATGAACTTCCGGATTTGAGGCATCGATTGCCGAGGAGGTTACCACAACATCAGCCCCCCTGATCCACTCGGCATCATGGCCTATGTTTATTTCTCCTCCCAGGGATTGCAGACGACGGGTTATATCTGATTCCTGAATATCCGAACCGCTTATCTGATAACCGAGATTCAGGAGCAGCTCAGCAATACCGCTCATGCCTATACCGCCGATCCCAACAAAATGTATGTGTTTGCTTTTTCTGTACATTATCTGTTCAATCAAATAGCCGTTTCTTAAATGGCCAGAGTTTTTCCAGTATTATCAGCCAATTTATTTTTTATGAGCCCAATACATGCATTGACAATTGTTTCGGTCGCCTCCGGTTTTGAAATCCTGCCGGAGTTTTTCCCCATTTCGGCGAGGAGTTTTCTGTCAGACAGAATACGTTTGATCTCAAGGCCCAGTTTTTCACCTGTCAGGTCCTCCTGTCTGAACATGAGTCCCGCTCCGGCTTCGACCAGGTATTTCCCGTTTAATTCCTGGTGGTTGTCGGCAGCATATGGATACGGGACAAGGATTACGGGTTTATGAAAAACCGTAAGCTCCGCCAAGGTTGTTGCCCCGGCCCTTGAAACTATGAGGTCTGCCTGTGAATAAATTTCCGCCATATCGGTAAAAAAGGCCTGTACCCTGGCTTTCAGGCCGAGTTCCGCATACTTGTTGCGTACCTGCTCCTCATCATGTCCACCTGTCTGATGAATAATAAAAGGGGGCGAAGAAATTTTTGCCAAACAGCTTTCAGCAGCCTCAAGCATGAGGCTGTTCAGCCGCCTTGCGCCCTGGCTGCCACCTAAAACAAGCAGGGTTAACGTTTTCCGGTCTGTTTGGAACCTGGATTTTTGGGCTGCCCTGACGATATTATCCCGGACGGGATTGCCGCTTAGAACTGTTTTCCCGGCCGGAAAATATTTTTCACTTCCCGGCAGTGAGACAAAAATTTTATCAGCTAAGTACCCCAGTATTTTATTGGCAAGACCCGGTATGGAGTTCTGTTCATGGATGCAGGTGGTAACGCCTGAAAGACGTGCTGCCAGAAGCACCGGGCCGGTAACATAACCGCCGACTCCAAATACAAGGTCAGGTCTGAAATTCCGGATGATCCTGGCTGCTTCCCAGATGGCCAGGGGTTGATGAAACAGGGCCTTGAGAGTAGCGGCCAATTCCATTC
>JAFDCR010000025.1 GCA_019312685.1 Deltaproteobacteria bacterium
AATTCATCCTTATCCGGTTCAGCGTCAATCACTATACTATCACCCTCATTGAATTTTCCTTCCAGAATATGCAGTGCAAGCTGGTCCTGAATATTACGCTGTATTACCCTTTTTAATGGCCTTGCACCGAACGCCGGGTCGTAGCCGACTTCAATCAGGAAATTTTTGGCAGCATCCGTAAGGCTGATGGAGAACTTTCTCTCAGCCAGTCTTTCGGTTAAAAGTTCTACCTGTATATCAACAATATCGGCCAAATCTTCCTTGGAGAGTCCATGGAAGATGATGGTCTCATCAATACGGTTGAGAAATTCAGGTCTGAATTGACGGTGTAAAATATCAGCCACCTGCTGGACCATTTCATCCCGGTTCTGCTCACCAAGCTCCATGATAAGCTGGCTTCCCAGGTTTGAAGTCATGATAAGAATGGTATTCTTGAAGTCAACGGTGCGCCCCTGGCCGTCTGTCATACGTCCGTCGTCAAGAATCTGCAGTAAAACATTAAAGACATCCGGATGCGCTTTTTCGATTTCATCAAAAAGGATGACAGAATAAGGTCTACGCCGGACCGCTTCGGTCAGATAACCTCCCTCTTCATATCCCACATACCCTGGGGGAGCACCTATCAGCCTGGCAACTGAGTGCTTTTCCATAAATTCCGACATGTCGAGGCGGACCATGGCCTGTTCGCTGTTAAAAAGGAACTCAGCCAGGGTGCGGGCCAGTTCGGTCTTGCCGACACCGGTCGGCCCCAGGAAGATGAAGGAACCGAGCGGGCGGTTCGGATCCTGCAGACCGGCACGGGCCCGGCGTACAGCATTGGCAATGGCGCTGATTGCCTCGGACTGGCCGATAACTCTTCTGGCCATGAAGTCTTCGGCGTGCACCAGTTTTTCTTTTTCAGAGGCGAGTAGGTTGTCAACCGGGATACCGGTCCATTTGGCCACTACTGAGGCGACATCTTCCTCGTCCACTTCCTCTTTCAGCATTTTACGGTCCTGCTGGATCTGGGCCAGACGTTCATTTTCCGCCGTCATCTGCTTTTCGAGTTCAACAATCCTTCCGTAGCGGATTTCAGCTACTCTGCTTAAATCACCGGAACGCTGGGCCTGCTGCTCTTCGACACCAGCCTCTTCTATCTGTGCCTTGATATCCCTGATCTTCTGGATGGTCTCCTTTTCAAGCGACCAGTGGCCTTTCATGCTGTTTAGGGTTTCGTTGATATCAGCCAGTTCGTTTTCCACCTTAACAAGTTGTTCCTTTGAAACCTTGTCTTTTTCTTTTTTCAGGGCCTCACGCTCTATCTCAAGCTTTATTTTCTTGCGTTCAACCTCGTCGATTTCAGTCGGCATGGAATCGATCTCGATGCGCAGCCGTGAGGCAGCTTCATCAATGAGATCAATCGCCTTATCAGGCAGGAAACGGTCTGATATATAACGATTTGACAGGGTAGCGGCAGCAACCGTTGCCGAGTCGGTGATGCGCACTCCGTGATGCACTTCGTATTTTTCCTTGAGTCCGCGCAGAATGGCTATGGTATCCTCAACAGAAGGTTCCTGCACAAGTACCTGCTGGAATCTTCTTTCAAGGGCGGCGTCCTTTTCAATATATTTTCTGTATTCGTTCAGGGTGGTCGCCCCGACACAATGCAGTTCGCCCCGTGCCAGTGCGGGTTTGAGCATGTTGGATGCATCCATGGATCCTTCTGCGGCCCCCGCACCGACAAGGGTGTGGATTTCATCAATGAACAGAATAATTTCGCCTTCCCGCTTTTGGATCTCCTTCAGGACCGCTTTAAGCCGGTCCTCAAATTCACCACGATATTTTGCCCCGGCAACCAGGGCTCCTATATCAAGGGCGACAACCTGTTTGTTGCGTAAGGTTTCAGGAATGTCACCGTTGACGATACGCTGAGCCAACCCCTCAACAATGGCTGTTTTACCCACACCCGGTTCACCTATCAATACCGGGTTATTTTTTGTACGTCTGGATAATACCTGGATAACCCGGCGGATTTCATCATCCCGGCCGATCACCGGGTCGAGTTTTCCCTGTTTTGCAATGTCGGTCAGGTTTCTGGCGTACTTCTCAAGGGCCTGATATTTCTCCTCAGGATTGGGATCTGTGACCCGCTGGTTGCCGCGGATGGCAACCAAGGCCTGCAGGAAACTGTCCCGGCCGATACCATGTTTTTGCAGCAGGTCAGTGACATCACTCTTTTCCGTGAGGAGGGCGAGGAACAGATGCTCCTGGCTGACATATTCATCCTGCATATTGGTAGCCAGTGAAAATGACTGGTCCAAAATCTTTTTAAGCTGGCGTGAGGCATAAACCTGCCCGAATCCTTCACCGGTGACCCTTGGCAGCCTTTCTAGCAGCTTATCGGTTTCGGCCTGCAGAGCAGACAGATTAACCTCCATTTTCTGAAGAACCGGGATAATGACTCCGTCTTTTTGTTCAAGGAGGGCTGCCAGAAGATGTTCTGGCTTAATCTCCTGATGGCCATGCTGCTCAGCAATTGATTGGGATTGTTGGATAGCCTCCTGGGATTTTATGGTAAACTTATCAAATTGCATTTCTTCCTCCGCAATTCATAACTATATCTAATAATTAACTAAAGGTATATGGTTTAGCACTGCCTAAAATGGTAAGTTCGCTCCAGTGATCTGTCAAGAACACGGATAGCTGTCAGCATTCAGATAATAGCTGAATAGGGTGGAAATATAAAAAAATACCCCCTGCCGGGAACCGGCCGGGGGTATGGATAATGATCGAATTTAAAGCTTAACCGCAGGTTGAGCCACAGGATGAACTGTTGCAGCCGCCGCCTATGGGTTTTGAAGAACTGATTGAAAATCCGGATCTCATGCCGGCGTCGATAAAATCAATCTTTATTGATCCGCAGGTGTCCAGTAAATTGTTGTCTACCAGAAAAGTAAGTCCATCCTGTTCATATTTGGTATCACTTTCTCTCGGCTCATCCAGAGCCAGACCCAATGATGGGCCTGCTCATCCGCCCGACATAAGGGCGACGCGCAGAGCAGAATCAATATTGTTCTGCTCCATGTATGTTTTAAGATTTTGTGTTGCCAGTTCGGTTACTTCAAACATTACTTGTACTCCTTGACTAATATTTTAATCTTAACGTCTGTTTGTTTCAGTTCGGAAGGTATCTTAAACCGGTTTGACAGGTCACCTGAAAGTCGCAGACAAATCTGTTTATAAGTTTTTTCACTACAATAATTGTAAGGAACATCGGTAAATAAGTCAACAATGGAAAGAGTAATAGCACAGCGGTCTTTTTATTAGGTTAAGTTTATTAAGAAAATATTGGTTGCTGAAAAAAGAGTAGTGTACTGTTTCGCAGAGAATTGTATAGTAAAAATTATGTAAGCTGCATGTGATGATACTTTATGTAATGGAACGTGATGGCAGAAGCGGGCAATATGCTGAAGCCAGATAATATATAAATAAACTAAAAGTACTGTGTAAGGCTTGAAATGAAAAAAATTGTGATATCAACGGGCGGTGGCGATGCCCCGGGGTTAAATGCTGTTATTTTTTCTGTGGTAAAATCGGCCCATCTGCGCGGTTGGGAGGTGTATGGGAGCCGCAGCGGATATAAAGGTCTGCTGGATCTGGATGAACTTGTTCGTCTGACTCCGGAAATGGTTGAGGATATTACCCCGACAGGTGGTACTATCCTTGGGAGCACCAATAAAGGAAACCCTTTTGCCATGCCGGTGGAAAATCTGGCGGGAGAGACTTTAATTCGCGATGTTTCGGAACGCATCCTCAAGAATTTTAATCGCATGGGATTTGCCTGTCATATAGCGGTCGGTGGAGACGGCAGCCTGGAAATCGCCCACCGTTTTG
>JAFDCR010000026.1 GCA_019312685.1 Deltaproteobacteria bacterium
ATTTTTAATGCGGTTGATGCGATGCCTACCGGGGGGCACATTCACCTCAGTGTAAAACAGGAAGGAGACAAGGTCTTGCTAGCGGTTCAGGACAACGGGAAAGGGCTGTCCCAAAAAGAGGCCGAGCAGATATTTACCCCTTACTTTTCCACCAAGGGAAGAGGGCATGCCGGTCTGGGTTTAAGTATTGCCAAACGATTTGTCGAACGCCAAGGAGGTTCGATTACTGTGGAGAGTGTCAAAGGGGCAGGCTCAACCTTTAAGATCGAGTTTCCCCTCCTCACTACTTCAGATCCAGAAAAACTGCTCCAGGAAAAAAAATATACCCAGCCAATACCCTTACATATACTTCTCATTGATGATGACCCCCTTGTTAGAAACCTGCTCAGACAGGTGTTGGAACAAGCAGACCATACAGTAGTTGAAGCAAGTAACGGCCAGGAAGGGGTGCGATGTTTCAGGGAAAACGATTTTGACTTCGTTATCACTGACCATGGCATGCCGTTGATGAACGGCCTCGATGTCGCCTTCCGTATTAAGAAACAGAAACCTGAAACGCCGGTTTTCCTCATTACCGGTTGGCAGACGGAAACCGATCCGACTTTTCAAAAGCCGAGCTCAATCGACGAATTTATCACCAAGCCGTTTGACCTTGAAAAACTCCTCGAACTGATCCAGATACATAGCCGTAAAAAAACCACTTGATGAAGCATGCAGGACAGCCCGCAAATCTCAGAAACAATGTATTCTGCCTTCTGAAGTTCTTGCCCCAAGAGCCGGTTACAAGAGGGCCAAAGAAATTATTGTTATCACAATAAGAGGCAGATACCGGAAAAGTGCCGGTGAAACATTTTCAGCTGGTAATGATGCAGTGAGCTTGGCAGACACAATAAAAGAAAACATCAGGCCAACTATAATTATGACAGTCTGCAGAATATATATTGATTGCATGTCTAGCCTGAATGCAATATGCGGAAATGAGTAGCCTAGCTGATTGCCGAGGATAACAAAAAAATCTGCCGCGTGGTTTAAAAGCGGCACTAACCTGATTGCAATCTCATTGGCATAGACCAGGGGCAGAATGACCATGAAAAAGGTAGAGCCGAAGCCTTTACCTTTAACGCCACCTACCATGCCTGTAAATGCCACGCCGGCAAGGGCGACATGGTAGGCAAACATTGCTGAAGCAACCATCAACAGCCAATATGTCAGTCCCATGGAACCGACATAGGCGTTAAGTCGAAGCGGTATGGAGGTAGAGGTGTCAAGCCCCCTGAATATCTGCGTTCCCCACAGTAAAGGCACAAAAAGTATCATGGCAAGATCGGCTTTATAGGTATGCCAAAGTTCCCAGCCGGGCGGCCTGAGATTGAAGCGGACAGCGGCATTCTGACAGGCCTTCATACAGTTGCCGCACAAGACGCAATCGCGATTGGTATCCATGGCGAATGGACCCTTTGCCATTGAACAGCCAGGAATGTCATCACGGCCCGTATAACAGTCATAACTTGTACACTCATGACTGCAGTAATTGTAGTTAGCCCTTACTTCAACTATGGATGCTCGGGAAAAGGTTGCCACCATCTGGCCCAGAGGACAGACATATCGACACCAGACCTCTCCTTCAAACAGCAAGGCAAAAAGAACAGCTGAGCCTAACATGGCGAGCAGCAGCCATGCTGTCTCTGTCGGTCGCTCAAACATGTCGAAAGCTTCCTGTGACCAGAAAATAACGGCCAACCCCACTGCACTGACAAAAAAACCCATATTCAGGTAATGGAGCGGGATTTTCCAGCGTTTAATTTTTAGTTTCTTGACCAGATTACTGAAAAAACCAATAGGGCAGAAACTGCACCATATTCTTGCCAGGAGCAGGCAGCTCAATATAAGAAGAGGTTCCCAGTTGGCCCATATCAGCAAGAGTGAGATGTTTGATTCTGGAGAAGGATTTCCCCAAATAGCAAGAATGATCACGAAGACAAACAAACTGGCCAGGACAATCTGCGGTACTATAGGATAAAACGGGCTCAAGAAAAAATTCCTGATAAATTTCACCGAAAGCAGGTTAAAGGCGTTCTTGCCGGTTATCGGCACCTTGCCGATAAAAACATCTTCCGCCGCAATAATCCCTCCTTTGGCAAAATTGATCGACCTCGCTACAACCTCTTCCAGCTCTCGAAAATTACCTGGCCATTTGTAGGCCATCATCCTATTCAGGGCCTCTAGTTCCATCTTCAGCGAATGTTCACCCTTTTCGCGGCCAATCTCTTTCAGCAGGAGATTAATAATCTCATTAAGATCCCTTTTTCTGGTCAGTAATGACTCTATTCGGACTTGATCGGCTGCCAGATATTCATAAAGTGTATTTTCAAGAGCAAGATCATCAACAACATTTATTATTACCTGGGCTGACGCCTGGGTTGGACGTTCGGCCCCTAAGGGATAGAACATGCCTGTCACAAAGTATTCACGCAGCATCCTCTGGACCTTCGGCTCAAGCTTTGCGCCGTCTTTAATGACAAGTGTTCCATTATGGGCAAGCTTTAAAAAGCCCTGCCAGGGAACAAACGTCCGGCCATATTTTTCGAGGTCATATCCGAAAAGCGCGCCAATCTGCTCCAACTCACGATAATAGACAGTCCCTTTCTCTGCTTGCAGTCCCTTCGAAATAAAAAGTGGGACCTTATCAGGATCGAAAATAATATAAGAGCCCTTATTGGCAGTACCATGCTCGTAAATATATTGGGCTATCCTGGACTTCATTGAGCCTGGTTCTCCGACAAGCATAAAAGAACTGGAGGATTGGCAGAAAGAGTCTATCTGGCTGCGGAGTTTCTGGGCCTTCTTCGAACTTCCGATTAATGGAATGCAGGGCCGTGAATCCATTTTTATCATGAGTTCGCGATAATAGTGATCTTGGTAGATCTGGTTCTGCTCCCGGCCCTCAAGCATTGAATTGAACCATTTTCTGATCGCAGCCTGTGACGCTTCGGGATACTGCCTGTACAGGGCAAGAAATTTACTCCGCGGAACAGCGAGAAGACCGATTTTTTCCATCGCCCTTGCAGTGACAAATCTCGGGCTGTCAGTCAACAGGCTCATTTCACCAAAGACCTCGCCAGCACTATAAACAGCAAGGTCAATTTCGTTACCTTGCCGGGGTTTATGGGTCAGGTTAACGGTCC
>JAFDCR010000027.1 GCA_019312685.1 Deltaproteobacteria bacterium
GTATTTATGGACCAGGTTCGGTACGGGACTGAGATTTTCTTCGTTCAAGGGATCCTCCTGGCAGACCGTATCTTTAATTTCCATGGGATCTGGTACCGCCTGGCGCCAGAAGGGATCGCCCTGTTTCCGGATCAAGCCAAGATAGTAAGGATTTATCCGCATGGGATATAATTCCGTTACCCTGTTAAGCGGAGCAGTTGCAATGCCGAAATAATCTTGGAGCTGGGCCGGGTGGGTGATACTTTGCTGAAGGAGTCTCTTCCAGTCTTCCATTGAATAAGAATTAAGTTTTATAATTAATCAGGGAAAAGCAGAGGTTTAAAATCGCCTGCCTGATATGGAGGGATTTATCCCGGATGGGTTATTGAAAAGGGTAGCTTCGGGAAAGAATCCCTATATTTTTTTTTCCAGGCTCTGGATATTTGTATGCTCTCCCAAAACAACCAGAATATCACCTGGTAAGATTTCGGTGCCGGGACTTGGGTTGAACAGCATCTCTCCCTTTTGCCTTTTAATGGCTACGACAATGAGGTCATGCTCAGACCGGATACCGGAATCCATAAGAGATTTATTGGCAAATGTCGCTTTATCGGAAACCTGCAGTTCTTCAAGTCTGAGTCCGAGTTCGCCTTCGTGGACAGTCAGATCAATGAAATCAATTACCGTCGGTCTCATCAAGGATTGGGCCATTCTTCTGGCCCCGATTTCATAAGGTGAAAATACCTTGTTCGCCCCTGCCCGCAGGAGCTTGGTTTCCGCGCCCTTTTTGCCGCTTGACCTGGCAAGAATATAGATGTCAGGCCGCAGGCCTCTGGCTGAAAGAATGACATAGACATTGTCGGCATCAGAGCTTGTCACGGCAATCAAGGCCTTGGCTTCCATTATATGGGCCTTGTTCAGCAGATCGTCATTTGTTGCGTCTCCATCCATGACAAGGTAACCAAGCTCTTCTATGGTTTTGATTTCATCGGGATTGTTTTCTATAATCAAGAAATTCCTCTTGCTTTCATGCAGGATTTTACAGATTACCTTGCCGATCCGGCCAAAACCGCAAACTATGTAATGATCCTTCAAGTCAGCCATCCTTTTTTCCATATATCTTCTCCCTAAAAATGCATTCAGGCCGCCCTCGACCATGGCCTCGGTGATAAGGCTAACCATATAGAGGAAAAAACCGACCCCGCCGAAAATGAGGAATACAGTGAAGATTTTCCCCGGTGAACTGAGCGGGATAACTTCGCTGAAACCGACTGTCGTAATACTTATAACGGTCATATAGAATGAATCAATCAGGTTGCTGCCTTCGATCAGCATATATCCTAAAGTGCCGTAGATCAGAATTATAAGCAGTATGAATACGCCGACTAAGATTTTCTTCATGACATGATATATGTATTTATCCAGATGGTTAACCGGTACCAAAAGATACAAGCAGGCAGAGAAACTGGCTACATTTTTTTGCCTGTGAACAAGAAAAACCCGCCGGGGCAACACCGGCGGGTTTTTATAAATAGTATATAAGGGTTTCTTTATTCAACGCCGATTACATCATTTGCCTGCAACCCTTTCTGGCCTTCAGTAATTGAAAATTCAACCTTTTGGCCTTCGGCAAGTGTCCGGAATCCTCCGTTATCTCGGATTGAACTATAATGGACGAAGACATCATCTCCTTCAGAACGCTCGATAAATCCGAATCCCTTGCTGTTGTTAAACCACTTTACTGTTCCAGTTACACGATCTGACATATACAACTCCTTCACCAAATTAATACATAAAAAAATGCCTGCCCGGCATGTTGATCTCAAAACTACTTTGAAATCAACACATTAAGTTGCTAACCAGATACAAATAAAAAAAAACTTTGTCAAGTGCAATCAACCTGTTGAATCATTATAGAGGTAATAAAAACGATACTTTACAAAGTTTTCAGGGGATTATTACTAGTAAAATGAGGGGGTGGGTGAAAAAATGGATCAGGACGGCCTGATTAACCATGTTTGCCGCTTAAGAAACGGTAACCATGAATTGTTTAAATTGATGGATATTGGGGGGCGGGACCGAAAGGTTCATGGATTAAAACAACAGTTCGATTTGCATCAGTCATCTTCTTATTTTTTCCAGGCTGTCAGCAGTTCCAGGACGTAGTCAATATCCTTCTCCGTATGGTTTGCGGAGACCTGAAATCGAACCTCCTCATCGCCTTCAGGTACAACGGGGAATTTAATCCCTGTAGCCAGCACTCCATGTTCTAGGAGAAAACGGACCAGCCCTGCTGTTTTCTCCGTGTTCCTGATCATCAGCGGCACGATGGGGTGCTCGCCGGCAATGAATTCAAATCCGGCTGCCTGCAGACCTTTTTCAAAACGGCGCGTCAGGAAGCGGACCCGTTCAAGAAGCGCCAGCCCCTTGGGGCTGTCTACAATCTCCAAGGCTTTGAGGGCTGCTGCCGCCTCAGCAGGAGTAATGGGATTGGAATAGATGTAAAACGGGGCGCTCTCCCGCAGGTAATCGATAACCGTCCGGCTGGCCACAACATAACCGCCGTTGACGCCGAGGGCCTTACCGAGCGTTGCCACCAGCACATCGACGCGGCCTCCTGTATATTCTTCCGTTCCCCGTCCGTTTCTGCCGAAAACACCTACGCCGTGGGAATCGTCGGCAACGGTAAGGATTCCTTCCGGAAAGTCTGAGTCATACTTCTCAGCAATTGCTGCGATCTTATCCAACGGGCCGTGATCGCCTCGCATGCTGAAAATTCCGTCGGTGACCAGTACAACCCGTCTGGCTCGACCTGCATGGAACTGAAGTTTTCTTTCCAGGTCATCCAGCTGCAGATGGTTGTATATCTCCTTGGCCGCCGGCCGTGAAAGACGAATAGCATTGATAATACAGTTATGGTTCAATTCGTCACTTAGGACAACCGTCTCTTTGGTGATCAGGGGCGGCAGCACACCCATTACAGCGGCATAGGCAGCGCTGAAAATCATTCCTGCCTGTCGGCTGTGAAAGACGGCAAGCCTCTCTTCAAGATCTATATGGGTTTGAAAGGTGCCGCTTATAAAGCGCACTCCCCCAGGGCCGCACCCGAATTTTCGGGCCGCTTCCTCTTCCGCCGTGATTACTGCCTGATCGAGTGACAGACCGAGGTAGGAATTGGAATTTAAAAGGAGAAAGGGCCTGTCCCCATGACCGGCAAGGAAATAGCGGGGACCGAAACCAGCTGCCGCTGGCTTGATACCGGTGATGACATTTTCCTTTCCCTTGAGAATACCCCTGGTCTCGAGCGTCTGAAGTTGCTTTTGCAGCACCTTCTCATATTCTGTTTTCATGTCTATCTCTCATTGATTTTTTCCGGTTATGTCAACCGAGATAAACAGACCCTGTCGCGGCCGGAAACTCCCCAATGTTTAAAAAA
>JAFDCR010000028.1 GCA_019312685.1 Deltaproteobacteria bacterium
AACCCCGAACCCCAAACCCCGAACCCCGAACCCCGAACCCCGAACCTTGAACCTTTTATTCAGACTCATAGCATTTAACGCCCGCTATATCCACTCCTGTCCGGCCCTGTTCTATGTCAGGTCATGCCTGGAGGAAAATATACCTGGCTGCAGTCCGGCGATCATGCAGTACTGTCTCAATGATCCGTATTATCCTACGTTGAGGCAAATCGGCTTGGGTGAACCTGACGTCCTCTTTTTTTCGGTCTATATCTGGAACAGTTCATACATTCGGCGACTGGTCGGGGACCTGGTGAATATCTTGCCTGATACGCCGATTATCCTGGGCGGTCCCCAGGCCGAAGCCCTTGCCCGGAACCTGCCGCTTGAGGTTTATGAGCGCTGTTCTGTTGTTTCCGGCGAGATCGAGGGAGTTGAAAGGTCTTTTTACCGGGATTTACAGGAGCAGAATCTTCAGAGAGCATACACATGCAGGAAGGTAAATTCGTTTCACAGTCCCTACAGGCAGGAGGATTTCACCGGACCGCTCCAGAACAGATATATCTATTACGAATCCTCGAGAGGCTGTCCGTTCAACTGCACCTACTGCCTGTCGGCATCGGAAAAGGGGATACGCCACCTGCCGGTTTCCCAGGTGGAAGAGGAAATAAAGGAAATCCTGCTCCATAAACCCAAAGTTGTCCGGTTCGTGGACCGTACCTTCAATGACCGCCCGGATAGGGCCCTGGAGATCTGGCGGGTTCTTGCAGAGCAGCCGGGCGACACCCTGTTTCATTTCGAGATGGCGCCGGACCGGTTCACCAATGAGATGTTTGAGTTCCTGCAACAGGTGGGGCCTGGCCGGTTCCAGTTTGAGATCGGCGTACAGTCCACCAACCCGGAAACCCTGGAGGCGATCAACAGAAAATGCGATCTGGACAAGCTGGAATACAATATCCCCAGACTTGCAGCGCTCGACACCATTCATCTGCACCTGGATCTCATTCTGGGGCTGCCGTATGAAACCGGGGAAACCTATGCCCGCTCCTTTGCCGATGTGTTTGCCCTCGGACCGCATTACATCCAGATGGGACTGCTGAAAATCCTGCCCGACACCCCGATCAGTCAAGAGATAGAGAATTTCGGCCTGTTGGCATGTGAAGATCCGCCCTACGAGATTATTGCCAACAGGTGGCTTGATAAGGATGAACTCGAATATCTGTACTGGTTCGGCGAATGCGTAGAAGCGTTCTACAACAACCGTTATTTCAGGTGTTTCTGGCAGTACCTGCGCAAATCCGGGGAGGATATTTTTGCTTTTTTTCAAGAACTGCTGGAACAGTGCCGGATAAAGAAATTTTTCGACCTGGCTAAAACCCAGGAGTTGTTAAGCTCCCTTTTGCTTGAAGTTACCCGGAACAGGCAGGAGAGTGAGTTGAGCAAAGAACTGCTCATTTTTGACTGGCTGCGCTGCGGCCACCACTTCCTCCCGGATCATTTTGAAACGGAGCCTGTTGTAAAAAACCGGAATTTTCTCTGGAAGAACATGGAGCAGAATCTGGAAGGGATATATGACTACAAAACCCGGGACGAGTTTTTCAAGCAGGGGGTATTTTTCCGGTTTTCAGGAAGGCTTCTACAGGAAACCGGCCTGTCTGATGCAGGTGAAGCCGCTTATGTCTGTTTCCGGCCCAAAAGGGAGAACACGGTCTTCAGGCTCAACAGCTTTATTCTTCTCCCAAAAGTGTGAGACCAGACTATGTAAAATGTCTTCTTGACCGCTTGATCTCACAAGAAAAATTTCAGTTTTAAAATGCAGTGGCTTTTTGCTGCTGATTCTGCTAGTATCCTATGTTCTTTTTTTAAAAATTTTAACAAGTTTATTTTAAGCTATTTCCATATTTCAGGAGGAAGAAATGGACGTTACCTTTAAATCAAATGTCTTTGAAATCGAAGTAATCACCCTGGCGGATACGCAGGAGATGATCGTCCGGGGAGGCCGCGATAAGTTTCCGTTACTTACCAAGGCTTTTGACGGCATAAATCAGATAGGCGTTATCGGCTGGGGCTCCCAGGGACCGGCCCAGGCCCAGAACCTGCGCGACTCCCTGGAGGGCACCGACATTAAAGTAAAGATCGGCCTTCGGCCGGGTTCCGCTTCAATGGCCAGTGCCAGGGAAGCCGGCTTTGCCGAGGAGAACGGCACCCTGGGCGAGATGTACGAGGTGGTGGCAGAGTCCGATATGGTGCTGCTGCTGATCTCGGACGCAGCCCAGATCGACCATTTTGAGAAGGTATTTGCCACCATGAAGGACGGCGCCACCCTTGGGTTGTCCCACGGATTTCTGCTTGGGCATCTTGAATCCATCGGCAGGTACTTCCCGGAAAACATCAATGTTGTCGGGGTCTGCCCCAAAGGTATGGGCCCATCGGTCCGCAGGCTCTATGTCCAGGGTAAGGAGATTAACGGCGCCGGGATCAATACCAGTTTTGCCGTAGAGCAGGACATCAACGGCAAGGCGACCGACCACGCCCTCGGCTGGGCGGTCGGGGTAGGCGCGCCCTACGTGTTCATGACCACTTTGGGCAATGAGTACCGTTCCGATATATTCGGTGAGCGCGGCATCCTGCTCGGTGCGGTGCACGGCATTGTCGAGGCGCTCTACCGCCGCTTTGTCATGCAGGAGGGTATGGACGAGGAGCAGGCCTTCACCGATTCGGTGGAAAACGTCACCGGCCCCTTAAGCAGGACAATCTCCCATGACGGCATCCTGGCGGTCTACGAGCAGCTTGATGCTGACGGCAAAACGATTTTTGAAAAGATTTACTCCCATGCCTACAGGCCGGCTTTGGAAATCCTGCTTGAGATCTATGACGAGGTTTCCAGCGGCAACGAGATCCGTTCCGTCTATATGGCGGGCAACAGGTTTGACCGGTTCCCCATGGGCAAGATCGACGGCACCCGCATGTGGCAGGTCGGTGAAGAGGTGCGCGCCAAGCGTACCGATGCCATGCCGAAGATCAACCCGTTTACCGCCGGCCTTTACTGTGCGACCATGATGGCCCAGATCGACCTGTTGATCGAAAGGGGCCACTGTTTGAGCGAGGTGGCCAATGAGTCGGTGATCGAGGCGGTGGATTCACTGAATCCGTACATGCATTTCAAGGGTGTGGCCTTTATGGTGGACAACTGCTCGACCACGGCCCGGCTCGGTTCCAGGAAGTGGGCTCCAAGGTTTGACTACAATATCCAGCAGCAGGCCTTTGTGGACTACGATGCAGGCAAGCCGGTTGATGCCGAACTGATTACGGCCTTCAAATCGCACAAGGTGCATAATGCCCTGGCGGTCTGCGCCACCATGCGGCCTTCGGTTGATATTTCACTGACCGAATAAGCAGCATTAAAATAGGATACTGCAAGAGCCCGTCAATAACCTTACGGGCTCTTTTTTTATTTATGTTCATCAGCCTGCCCCCTTCCTTATCTCAAGGATGACCAATTGAGCAAATCCCCCTGGTTTGTTCTTGGCAATTCACCATTATTTTTCCAGTATTGGTTTTTCTGCTTCCAGATTTAGAATTACCTGAATCAATAAATTTACTTTTATAAAAAATGACAGATATTGTTTCCGTTGAAAATATTACCGGTAAAATATTCCTGATCCGGGGCCTTAGGGTCATGATCGACCGCGACCTGGCTGAACTTTATGGCGTTGAAACCAGAGTTTTAAAGCAGGCTGTTCGCAGGAATATTAATAGGTTTCCCGATGATTTCATGTTTGAGCTGACATATAATGAAGAGGCTTCTCTAAGATCACAAAATGTGATCTTAGAGGGAAAAGGATGACATTCCAAATATTTATCAATGGCCTTTACTGAACAGGGAGTAGCCATGCTCTCAAGTGTGCTGAAAAGCAGACGTGCAATAGATGTGAACATCGCCACCATGAGGGTTTTTGTGAAGATGAGACAAACACTGGCGTCCAACAGGGAACTTTCTGAAAAACTAAAAAAAAAACAGAAGAACACCTGGGATTGCACGATAAACAGTTTCGGATAGTGTTTGATGCAATAAAGCTGCTTTTGCAGGAAGATGATAAGCTGAAAAGAAAAATCGGTTTTTAATGAGTCGAGTAAATAAAATATTATGCCCAGATATCAGACAGATATCTTCGTCACAATAATCAAGAACACCAAAACTAATTCAAAGAAAAAATAGTCCTTCAATTCTCAATTTAATCGATGAAGTGATCACACTTTGTGATGACCTCAGATCCTCCTAATTTTCCATTCACCATTCACCATTAACATTACATTTTTTTCCATTCTCCATTTTCTGTCAATCATCGGCAGTTTTGTATGCCGATAATTTTCAATTTAATTATTTTCCCAGAGACAATCCAACCATAAAATCCTCTCTCCCTGTAGCATCCAAACACCCAATACGTAGAATTTATAAGTAGCCCGGCGCGAATAGCCTCCCACAGTCCTGTTGCAAATTCTTGACACTCCTAACAATTTCAAACAGTTTGGCAATAGGTGAATTTTTTTACGTAAAGTTCAGAGAGATGGCCAGGTTGCCTGCACTGGCGTAATCGGGATGCCCAAAGAGATTGTCAGTTGTTTTATTTTAAAGAGAGGGTCAAGGTTATTTGGAAATATGTTGACTTTGGATTGCCAGTGGATATCTGGAGAGGAGTAGTGGTGGATCATGATTTAAGATGATAGCAATGTGGACTTTTAAGCTTCTCCAATAAATACAATATGTTTTATAAATCTGATCAACACTAATGTTTTTATCTTTCGGCAAAATCCATTCTGCTGATTCTTGGTGCTACTAAATTGTAGTGCAAACTTTGTTTACAAATGAAGTGATTTATCTTAATGAGGTTTGCTCATTTAAAAAGGACCTATTCCAGATTTTTATCTGGAATATGCTAAAAAATATAAAGCTAGCCCCTCAAATTATACTTTTCATATCAGCTAGTTGTTTATTGTTGGCTGGAATATTCTTCATGTAGATCCCTATCAAAATCTTTCTCCTTATCCTAAAGGCATGGTTTTTGCATCTTTTAAGGTAGGATATAAAATTATTAAGGAGGACATCATGAAACCATTTAAAATCTCCCTAATATTTCTCATAACATTTTTTGCTATTTCTTCTGTTGCCATGGCAGACGATTTTGGTTGGACAAGAGATTTTAACATCCAAGCTCAAGCAGATCCGGCAGGGTTTAAGGCAAGGATTGCAACACGATTTGATCTTGGTGATGTCCAAGTTAACGCTGTTCTCAGTAACTTTGCAAGCCCTGCGGATGCTTACATAGTTCTCAGGCTTGGTGAAATATCCGGAAGACCTACAAGTTATGCTCTTGAGAAATACAGGATTAATAAGGGTAAAGGTTGGGGAATACTGGCAAAGAGCTTAGGAATTAAGCCAGGATCAATGGAATTTCATGCCCTGAAGCTCAGTCAAGATTTATACCA
>JAFDCR010000029.1 GCA_019312685.1 Deltaproteobacteria bacterium
ATAGAGGATACCAAGATAATTGCTCGGGATTCCAAGGGCCATGGCAGTGGCGCTGATCTCTGTATTGGTCTGAACACAGTACGTTGAGCATATTAGTTAGTCCAGAGTTTTGAGAGAAATAGATATGAACAACAAGTTGAGTCGATGAGAGATGATAAGGTGGATGATAAGCATAAAAACAAAAAGCCGTCTGGAAAAAAATAAAAAGGGACAGATTTTCTTTTCTTGATGTTAAACGTCGTCCTTGCTGCCAGACTCCGCCAGGTCGGCCTGGCTCTTCCTCTGCTCTGACTCCTTTCGCATATCCGCTATCTGCTGCATGTATCTCTGCAGAATTTTTTGTTCGTAAAGGCCGCGCTTTTTGGCGGGCAGCGGCACGCGCAATATCAGGTTTATCCTGCCGGGTTCCGGCAGTTGGACGGTTATCCTCGGTTCGATAGTTGGAGCGCTCAGGCTGTGTTTCGAGACTATTTCTTTGGTCCTGCTCTTGAAATCATCGAAATATGGCTGGCATGTTTCTTTTGCGGCCCTGAGAAGAAATTCCTGGGCGGAACCCCAGTCATCGCTGGATTTAACCGGAACGGTGATGAAATGAAACACGTAATCCTTGAGATAGGCTTCTTTGCTTACAGATGATTTAAGTAATTTAATATTGGGAATAAATATTTTTTTACCCGTATAGATATGACTCGTTTTTCCGGGTCCGACCTCAAGAATTGTAACGCCCAGCAGTGACTGATCTATTACATCACCACGGATATTATCAACCTCTATCCGTTCACCGGTTGTGAAAAAGTTGGTACCGGTCCTGAAAAAGAACCCTGTGATATTGAGAAAAAAATCCCGGGTGGCAAGCACAACTGCCACCCCGACAACCATAACCGTAGTGGTGATAGCCCGCAGCTGTTCAAACCAGATGTAGGCAATACCCATGATAAAGATGATCACCACCATATTACGGACAAAAACAAGCCATCGCCTCCTGATGTCGGCATTTGCATTTTTTAATGTCAGCCTGCTGCTGAGAAAGAAACGCAACGCAAACAGAAAGAAGACAAAAACAATCGTACTTATCAGTTTTGAAGAGATCTGACCATCAGGACTTTGCAACCAGAACATTTTCTTCACTCCTATTTATACAGCAACCTTGTCCTCTTTTATATCTTTAGCATTAAATGCCTTTGAAAAATTGCTTGTTTTAAATATTACCTGAAGACCGGCGATCCGGCGATATATGCGGATGTCAGATATTATACCGGTAAGTTCAAATATTAAACTGGCAAATGCGGTCCATAGTGAAACCCAGGCCGCAACGGTTAATCCTTCAACGAGTAATTCCTGCATCAGGGCGCCAAATTGCTCAGCACTTCCCCTAATGTTAAGTGAAATGATCAGAAGAAACATACCAAGGCAGAAAAGCAAAAAAGAGCGCCAAAGAACTCTCCTGAGTTTTCGCCTTTCAAGGAGTTCCAGGTACCTGAAATAATACTTGATACTTTTGCGCACTCTTTTACGATGGTTTTCCTGGACAGGTGCTGGAAGGTTGATACGGATGACGAAATCATAGCGGCTGATTTCCCGGACACATTCTATAAGATATTCCACAAAATCCTGGTCTAGATCCTTCTTGACATAGGACGCCGCACTGTCGAAATCCTCAAAAAGCTCCTCGATGCGCCCCACTGATACATCAATAGCAAGGCGCCTGCCTGTGTGGGTATCATACCTGCTCAAAATATCCTGTTTCACAGCTTCTTCTCTCTTTTATGTTCAAATTCTAGGATATGTCTCCTGGCATAAATTCCGCTGCGCTGTTTCCTGATGTTGTTTCCAGGAATTCAAAACCTATAACACCTCCACACAGGACGCTGACCAGGTTTTTTTGTCCAGAACTCAATGTCGACTATTTGCATTTTTTCTTTCCCCAACTTTTAAGCTTCTTTGCTATTTCCGAAAATTCCTTTAACTGCAGAATATACCTGAGCCCTTCTGCAAGGACAATCGGTGTTTTCTTGTTGTCACTGTTGTTATTGAGCAAAAGTGCCTGGTTTATTTCAATTTCTATCCCTGCGTATGTTCTGTCATTATGTTTTCTGCGCAGGTAAGCTGTAAAACCATCTGATTTGCCAAGGTAGGGATAGTTTCTCCGTATTCGAAAACTGGTCATCTCCTGCTTGAAAAAATCTGCAAGAAAAACACTCAATTCTCTTTCATGCTTTCTTGATGGGTCGTAAAGCAGCCCGATATCAGCTTTACGTATTCTGCCGCTTTTCACAGTGGCAAAGGAATGCAGTGAAATATGGAGAACAGGTCTACCTCTCCCGGCTATCCCGTCGATTTCCCCTTCAACTTTTTCCCGGTAGGGCAAATAATAACCCTTGAACAGCAGCTGCCGGTCGCCTTGATCCAGCTGTCTTGAATACGCAGTGAATAGTGTCTTCCGGTTTGTCGGGGAGCGGTTCAGATCAATCAGGAGTCTTGTTATGGTGCCGAGGTGTACATTAGCATAAAGCTGCTTCGCAAGGGAGCGTGCTAGTCTTGCTGCCCCATGATCGTAAGCCTGATGAGAGTTCAGCACCTTTTCTTTCCCTTGAAACAGGTGTGAAAAGTGCGGCGGAACACGGTTGGAGGCATGTTCACAACTGATTATGCATTTCATACTTTATCTGCTGGCCCCTCAAGATTCAGAATAACGGCAGAAACAGACTGTTTTTCTGAAGGCACTCTGACAGTTCTCGATAAACCCTTTCCAGGTTCTGCCTTGTTATCTCTCCATCCAGAGACCTTAAAATCCGTCTGGCAAGCGATCCATTCTTCACTATTTTATCAAAGGTTCCAGCCAGGTTTTTATCTATAACTATCTCTTCAGCGAGATGCCTCCAGAGTTCACCGGCCGTCATAGACTTCTGACCATAAATGCCAAAGCTCTCAAGATAGTCCCGGTCTGCAATCACGGCATCTTCTGCCTCTCGAACCGTATCAAGGAGTATGTTTTTCAGCGGCTTGACCTGCCAGGAAGCCTGGTTAGGGAAGTCACACCATTTTTCTTCGACAATAGCTTTCAGCACAGCGGTTATTCCTGCAGCAATCGCAAGGTCCGCTTTGGAACATTCCTGCATATCAATGATCCGTATCTCTATGGCACTTCGCTCAAAACGTGCAATTGCGCCCCGGGCATTCAGCCAT
>JAFDCR010000030.1 GCA_019312685.1 Deltaproteobacteria bacterium
AAGAGGACCACAAACATTGTCGGGTCCTTGCCGCGCTTCACCGCTTCGATGTAACCCCACTTGCCTTTGGCTCTGGTAAACTCGGTTAGAGCAAAGTACCAAGCTGCACCTTCAAACAGGATGGCTAGGCCGAGAACCATGTAGTTGACCTGGGGATTGGAGATGGGTTCTGGATGCATGACGTGGATGATGCCTTCGTAGAAAGAAACACCCGACCCCACGGCAAAGATGAGGATGGCTACGGCAAAACTCCAGAAGTAAATTTCCTTGCCGTGACCAAAGGGGAAGCGATCGCAGGGGGGCCTGCGGGCTCTACGTATGCCGTGCAGCAGCAGGACCTGGTTGCCGGTGTCAACCATCGAGTGGATGCCTTCGGAAAACATGGCTGAACTGCCGGTGACGGCCGCGGCTATAAATTTTGTTACAGCGATGAGGGAGTTGCCTGCCAGGGCTGCATAGATGACTTTCTCGGAGGAAGCGGACACTTTATCTAATTGAAAATTTAGAATGTCTGATTAATTAATCAGCCTGAGGTTTTTTAATATCATAAAAAAGCCGGGATGCCTAGACAGACAACCCGGCTTTTCTGACTTGATGGAGTTTAATTAAAAATCCCGCTATACAAGTTACATGCACTGAAAACTATATCATGTGCAATCTGATCTCCAGCAGCAGATATCCTGGCCGCAGGAATCGGCTGCTCCGGTCTGGTAACAGGGAGTATTCCCCTCAGTAGTTTGGATACTCCTGATCAGGTCGGCTTTTTTCATTTTTCCGGCCTGAATACCCATCTTCTTAGCTATTACCTTAATCTCTTTAACTGTCATGCGTTTGCCCCCCTTTTGAATTCATTCCTTTTGTATAATTTATCGGCGATAGTTTTGAACAGGATGGAATTTTATAAATTACATCTGTGATTATTTTCTGTCAATATTTTAATGCTAAAAAGGCGGACATGAAAAATTGGAATTCAACCCATCTCGACAAAATAATAAATATCACCCTTAATCCGTCAACCGGGTTGGTTACTTCCAGTTTTTTTTATTGTCCTGGGACAAATTATAAAAAAGAAAAAAATGCAGGAGCATGCAGTTTCTTCAATATTTTTACAATATTTTATATAATTTAAAATACATATGATGTTTTGCGTATTTATCATCAGACGATTTTATCCTTGTCCAGGGCAAGTTAAACATGTAGGTGCGACAATTTGCCACATTGCTACCTGTGCTACAATGTGGTCCATTGGCAATGCCATAATTGGCACAAGCCGTTGTGCCTTCAAGAAATACACACACCATCGTGTTTTTTGTCGGTACTTTGTGGGGTCTTTTGGATTCGGTGCTGACTTTGAATCCAGAAGGTTTGGGAGGGTCTATCAAAAGGAGATAGATTTAAGACTCAAAAAAAGAGAGGTATATGACAAGATGAAAGATGAAAAGCATGAGATTTCAAGAAGAGATGTTCTGATTGGAGCCGGGAAAGTGGCTGCCGGAGCTGCTATTGTATCTGTAGGTGCTTCAGGCATTATTACACCGGCCCAATCCAAAGCAACCCAATTTCCTTGGGGTTATAAGAAGCTCGATCTTCAGGAGGTCGGGGATATCGCCTACAATGCCTGGTACGGCAAATTTTGCTGCCAGGCAGTTGCTGAGGGTGTTCTGAAACCGCTTCAGAAATCAATTGGCGAGCCCTATGCCTCACTGCCTCTGGATGCATTCAAGTGGGGGCATGGCGGAGCGGTCGGCTGGGGTACTCTTTGTGGCACCATGACCGGTGCCGGCATTGCCCTAGGATTCATTGCCGGACATGAGGGTGAAAAGATACTTAATGATGTTATTTATTTTTATGCAAATAATAAATTGCCGGTTTACCAACCTAAACACCCAAAAGCGAGCTTCAAAAACGTTAACCAGGCCGACTCTCCGCTCTGCCATATCTCAGTCGGCAAATGGATGAAGAAGGAAGGTGTGAAATTCTTCAGCCCCGAAAGGAAAGAAAGATGTGCCAGGCTGTCAGCCGACGTAGCCATGAAAACCGCAGAACTGCTGAATCTCTGGGTAGACGGTAAATATAAACCGAGTCATGGTTCCAACGTCAAAGATAATGGCATAACCACCCAGGAAAACTGTGGTGAATGCCATGGTGACGATGTACCTACCCCGATTACATGATTTAATGTGATCAAAAGCAGTAAAGCATCTTAAAACTTAAAAGGCGGGAGCATCAGGCTCCCGCCTTTTTTTATGGAGAGGCTGTTAAATAAAATGAAAAAACCAAACTTCCGGTTCAGAATTTTTAGTAAATTTTTAAACTCCTTCCCTACTCAAATTCAGGTGATTTAATTAAAGGGAAGTGTATATGCAAAAATAGATAATAATTATCATTCCTCTCATCTGCCTTTAAGAGAAAATCAGCTCTGTTAAGCCACAGTAAAGATATTCCAGAGAGATGTCAGTCAATTTTTATCCTGCATTTTTTATTAAAAATATACCAACTGCGACAATTTGCCACATTGTCACTGCTGACACAATGTGGTAGTGACTGGGTGCCAAATTTGGCAGGGATATTTTGTTTGTCCTCAAAAATATTCCCCTCGGTTTTTGAGGGCAAACAATGAGGTCCTTTTGATTTCCAACTGATGGACCAGCGGAATTCAGAAGGTTAAAGAGGGTCTATCGTTAAAGATAGATTAAAACGAGTCAAAGACTGTGAGGTAAAATTTACAATGAAAGATCAAAAAAAAGAAATTTCAAGACGTGAAGTATTGATTGGTGCAGGTGCAGCGGCAGCTGGTGCAGCTGTTTTGTCAACCGGAGTTGCCGGATTGGTTTCAAACGCTAAAGCAAGCGGTTCATCCTATCCATATAAAAAGTTGAACGTAGACGAAGTAAGGAAAATCGCTCATGAGACCTACTTCACCAAATTCTGTGCCGAGACAGTACTGACCGGTCTTTTCACACCTCTGGCAGCAAGTGTTGGCGAGCCTTATGCTTCCTTCCCGCTGAATTCAGTTTTTTGGGCCCACGGCGGTCTGATGGGCTGGGGAACCGCCTGTGGTACCCTGATCGGTGCCGGTATGGCCATCGCTCTGATCACCGGCAATGACAAAACCAAGGTTACCACCGCCGGCGGCAGGAAAGCAGTTCCGGTTGGCGAGGCA